>DEAY01000259.1 GCA_002348345.1 Verrucomicrobia bacterium UBA2970 | reverse complement strand
CAACAAGGGACTGGTTGTTTTTTCTCCCGACGGCGAGGTGATTCGGTCCTTTGTGGGCAAGAACTACAGCAACATGCATGACATCGAGATTCGGGAGGAAGAGGGTGTTGATTACATTTTTGCCGCTCGAAACAATGATGCGGAGGGGATCAAGTTCAGGGCCAGTGACGGTGAAATCGTGTTGCGACTCCCTTATCCTGAAGCGTCTGGCGCGAATCTGGTGAAGTTCAGTCCGACGGCGATTACTGTGGGGCCGGACGGCCGGATCTATCTTTCCGACGGATATGCCAGCAATCACATCTTCATCTTTGATGCGAAAGGGACTTATCAGAAGCACTTCGGGGTCAAGGGAAACGCCATGAAGGCCTTCAATACGGCCCATGGGATGACCCTCGATACCCGGTATGATCCGCCTCGTTTGTTGATCTGCGATCGCAACCATCAACCCAAGGGAAGGCTCCTCCACTACGATCTTGAGGGAAACTTCATGTCGGAAGTCATCACCGGGCTGGGCATGCCGACTTCGGCGGCTGTTCAGGGGGATTTTGTTTCCGTGCCGGATCTGCATGGTCGAGTTGTGATTCTCGACAAGAGCAACACGATCATGGCCGTGCTGGGGCACAATCCGGACCTCAAGAAGCGCGCGAATTTCGGGATCAAGCAGGAGGACTGGATCGAGGGGATCTTCAGCGGAACACACGGTTCCTACTGGGATCGTGATGGGAATCTCTACGTTCAGGATTGGAATGTTGACGGCCGGATCATGAAGCTAGTGCGGGCTCGTTGAGCCGATCAGGCCTTTGGGATGGCCGGAAAGAGGCGGATTGGAAGCCTTTGACCGAGGAAGGGTGGGTGAGCCAAGGAATGCTGGTGTTTCGTGCCTCTAGTTTATTGGAGTCTCAGGTCAACCAGCCCGTAAACGAGGAACGAAGGCACCGTGAGCCGGAGTCTTTGTCCGGTCTGGAGGATGGTCAAGGGGATCGCTTGAGGTGCCTCCGGAGTCAAGAAAAACGCTTCACCAATCCGGGCTCCCGCCGGGAGTTGAAAGTCAACAGAAATCGGCGGGGTGGCGATGGGCTTCTCGTCGGCGATGCCCGCGCCCATGCTGCCGTCCTCTTTCTCGCGCCGGTCATAGTTGACGAAATGAAGCGTGAGGGAGTGCTCCGATCGAGAGGCCGAGACTCGCGTGGTTTGTGGGGCAGAGAAACGGCTTCCAAAGGACCGTCGTGAGCGTTCGATGCCGTTCGAGTGCTTGGGATCGATGACCGTTTTCTGATGCGGTGCGAGGGGAAGGCGGATGGAATCGTCGGGGAGCACCTCGAAAAGAACATGCTGGTCGAGGAGGAAGCGGCCAATCTTTTTAAAGCGCTCAAGGCCCTCCAGGTTTCCTTCGTGGATCTGCGTTCTGGGATAGAGCAAGATGGCCTCTGAATACGGTTGACGATTGAGGAAAAGGGTGCGATTGCGGCTTAGAAACCGGTAATAGCGGACGATTTCCGCCCGGGCCAATGGGTCGGTAAAGCGCGTATAGAAGCCCATCGGCATCCCCCCGTTTGCGGCGAGTTCCGCAATGGCGGCCCGGATGCGAACGTGTTCATATTTTCCCAAGGTGTAGGGTTTCCCTTCGGTCGCGCCTTGAAGGTATCTTCCCTGAAGGGTGCCTTCGCCCAGCATGCCCTCCGCCAGCTTGGTGAAGTTGGCGGCTCCTCCGGTGCTGTACCAGAAATAGTCTTCGTGAGGGCCCCAGAGATCCCCGGGGAGCAGGCACTTCTCATCGCCCGAAATCTGCCCGAAGTCGCCCAGATGATTCCACTGGGCAACCGTCAGATCGGGTTTGAGGCTCCGGCCGTATTCGACGAACACTTCTTGGAAGGCTTCCTGGTTGGCGATTTGAGAGAATCGGAGTGCGGCTCGCCTGAGTGGCGTGCTTTCCTTGGGGTCGTGCCAGGCCCCAATATCAGGGAAGGAATGGGTTTCGAGGTTTCTGATCCCCATTGCCTGGAGTGCTGTTTTGGAAAAGGCCTGCCCAAGATACTGGCGGAAGGCTTGCTGACAGTGTTGGCAGTGGCAGTCGTGGCGGTAAAAGTAGTTGACGATGAACCCGTCCAATCCCCTTTCAATACCCGCCTTGACCCATCGTTTGAGCACTTCGCGCCAGGAAGGGTTGACGAGGCACGCCCAGTATTCCTTCATGCCGCCGATGCGATAGGTGGTTGATTCGCGGGGTCGTTGATCGCGGTCGAGCTCAAGGAGATCCCTGGCGTTTGCCTCGGGCCTTGGTCCCAGGAGGTCGGGATTCCAATGATTCTGGTAAAAGTCGAAAAAACCCCTGGGGCCTGCCTCCGAATCGAGGTCTCCGATCAAGAACTTGACGTTCATGTGTCCGATGACCTTCGTGTGTCGCTGATGGATCTCTCGATTGAGCCACTCAAACCAGGCGCCGCATTCTTGAAGGCCTCGGACGGGGAGATGAGCGGGATAGCCGCCACCGTGTTCGGTCGAGGCGAGTCCCCAGAAGTGGGCACCGTAGAATCCAACCTGTGCGAGATCGGGTTGGGCCTCGTCGATGAAGTCTAGGTATTCAGCATGGTTGTAGTTGGCCCAGTGGGCGACCAATGTCAGGAAGGGCTGCGTGGAGGGGATGGCTTGAGCATTGCAGACCTTGGTAAGGGGAGCGGTAAGAAGAGCCAAAACCACGATCCAGCGGGCTCGGTGATTGCCCCGCCATGAGGTGACAGCCAGGGGGTTCATGAGCCGTTCGTGACGTTCCGAAGCATGGGGCGAAGAGCCTGTGTTGAGCGTCTTCAGCGGTTGGGGGCTTTCTTGAGGGGGTCGTTCGGGAAGATCCATCGGGCAAGCGTTCCCCGATCCTTGATCAGAAAACCCGAGTCGAGGAGAACAGGGGCTGCCCAGGTGGGTTGATCGGACACGGTATAGGAGGCCACCGTCTCTAGCTCGTCGCCCTCGGTGGAAATGACCAACAGCTCTCCGGTATCAATCAGGGTGATGATATGTTGGGGGATGGAAAGGAAGGTTGCATTGTCGCCGCGTCTGCCGGGACCCAGCCAAATGATGTCTCCAGTTTCGGTGTCGAGGCAGAAAAGTTGACCCATGCGGTAATGAGAGAGCCCGAAAAGACGCTCGCCATTCGCGATGGGGGTGGCCATGTCCAGGGCCAGCTTCTTCTGGTACCAAAGTTCCTCAGCCGTCCATCGTCCGTCCTTGAGGTGGGGTTTGACACAGCGAATTCCGCGGTTCTCGCCTCCCACGAAGACTCGGTCTTGGTGGAAAATCGGGCTGGGCATGTTTTGATTGGAACCGACGTGGGCGAACGGATAGTCCCAGAGCCGTTTGCCCGTTTGTATGTCGACTCCCGTCAGGGCGTTGTGATTCCATTCAATCACCTGACGGACGCCTTCAAGGGTTGCGACAAACGGGGAGGCGTAGGCGGCCCCGTCGTTCCCGAGATGCCATAGCTTCTTGCCGGACTTGACATCAAAGGCAATCAGCAATCCCTCGTCGTCGCCACCGAGGTGAATGATCATCCGGTCGCCGTCCACCAGCGGCGATGTGGAGGCACCCCAGTTGGGGAAGGCACGGTCAAATCGCTGGCTTTCGTCCCGCTGCCATATGAGGTCGCCACTACTGGCATCAAATGCCGAGACGACGCCGGTAATGCCCAAGGTAAAGATTCGGCCCTCGGAGAGGGCGGGGTTGGATTTCGGTCCTTTTCCGTGATACTCGCCGCCCCCCGCAATCTTGAAGGGGGTTTTGACCTTGGCTTTCCAGATGACCTCACCCGATGCCAAGTCCAAACACCAAAGGACCTCATCATTCCCTTGGCGGGCATGCTGGTAGACGCGATCGTCCGAGACAAGAGGGGTGCCGTAACCCGCTCCCACCTCGCGCCGCCAGACTTGTTGGAGTTGCTCGGGCCAGGCGGTCGGAGCCTGGAAGTCCGCTACCCAGCCATTTCGTTGGGGGCCGAGCCAGCCGGTCCAGTCGGCAGCAGACATGGGGGAATCGGCAAGGCTGATGGCGGCGAGAAGGACCCACGAAAGGACAGGGGTGCTGGCGGAGGAGAACATGGATTGAGGGAGGTTGGAGCAATTCCGGTGTGACCGGGTTCCTTGAGATGAAAAAAGCCGCTCGGAGTGAGCGGCTTTAGCGAAAACGTTCACGGGATTAGACGGTTACCCATTGTTTGGATTGGGCGGACTCTTCCACCGCCTCGAGAACCCGCTGGTTTCGTTTGCCATCCTCGAAGGTTGGTTGGACGGCTTTTCCAGCCACCACGGCATTGACAAAGTCCGCCAGCGTGTGAACGAAGGTATGCTCGTAGCCGATGATGTGTCCAGGCGGCCACCATTGACCAACATAGGGATGACTTCCGCCGGGTTGGGTGACCAGGATATCGGCGAATCCCTGACGGTCATCGGGTTGGCTGTTGTCGAAATACTTGAGACGGTTCATATCCTCGAAGTCGAAGTAGAGCGAGCCCTTGCTCCCGTTGATTTCGATAACAATGTTGTTCTTCCTTCCGAGTGCGAAACGCGTGGCCTCCAGATTGGCAAGGGCACCATTTTGAAAGCGGCCGATCACCATGGCGGCATCGTCGACCGTCACCTCTCCCATCTCGGCGCCACCCGCGCCCCCGAGGCCCGAGCCTTTTCCTGAACTGTCTTCGAGGGGCCGTTGTTTGATAAACGTGTTCATGAGTCCGCAAATCTCTGCAAACTCGCCGACGAGATAACGCCCGAGGTCGATGATGTGGGCGTTGATGTCACCATGGGCACCGCTTCCGCTGATCCCTTTCTTCAAGCGCCAAACAAGCGGAAAATTGGGGTCGACAATCCAGTCCTGCGCATAGCGCGCCCGATAATGGTAGATTTCCCCGATGGCCCCTTCTTCGATCATCTTTTTGGCATGGGCGATGGCGGGAATTCGTCGATAGTTATGACAAACCATGTGAACGACGTTGTTTTTTTCCACTGCATCGACCATGTCCTGGCATTGTTGAACAGTCATTCCCAATGGCTTTTCACAGAGAACGTGTTTACCGGCGTTGGCGGCGGCAATCGCAATCTCCGCATGAGAATCATTGGGCGTGTTGATATCGACGATGTCGATCTCGGGGTGGTTGACGACCGCTTGCCAATCGGTCGAGGCGTTTTTCCAGCCCAATTCGTTGGCGGCCGCTTCAACCCCCTCGGGATTGCGTCCGCAGATGGTGTGCATTTCAATTTCGGCATCAAGGGGGAAGAAATGGGGCGCCTGCCGCCATCCATTGGAGTGGGCCTTCCCCATAAACCGGTAACCGATCATTCCCACGTTGAGTGTCTTCGCCATAGCAAAAATAGGTAAATTGTTGATTGGAATTGCGGTCCCCTTATAGTGCCTCCCTTGGCGCTAGTCAACAGTTCGGAGGGATTCGCCGGATCCTTGGGAACGGCTCCGGTTCGCTCTTGAAATCGGGGTGAAGTGATCGGGCTCACTGGCTCTTTTGAAGCGAAGAGTTGAAGCGAAGAACACAGTCTTTGGACGCGGTTGCAGGCGGAAGTGGGAAATGGCTCCCGTGAGAAGGATTTTAAAGGATTGCGAGCTTCATGGCCTCAGAGATCACCGTTGAATTATTGAAATCTAAATTGCACCGCGCAGAGGTCACCGGAGCTAACGTTGACTACGAAGGGAGTCTGTCAATCGATGAGGATTTGATGGCCCTCGTGGGATTGCTTCCATACGAGCGGTTGCTATGTGGAAATCAAGCTAATGGAGCCCGCTTTGAAACCTATGTGATTCCGGCGACGAGAGGCAGTGGGGATATTATTCTGAACGGCGCCACTGCCCGATTAGGCGAGGTCGGCGATTTGCTCACCATCATGACCTTTGTGCGCGTTCCCATCGCCGAGGCAAGGGGTTGGGGACCGCGACTGGCCGTTTTGTCGGATCGAAATCGTCACTTCGAAACCCGACCCTCAACGATTAAGGTTGAGGTGCCGGCGGTGATGGGAGAATGCTCAGATTGATATGGAACGATCCGTAGGAGAACTCGCCACTCGTCTGGAGGGAACCCTTTCCGGGGACCCTTCGATCCGGGTGCGCGGCGTTGCCGATGCCGCCCTGGCGCAGGAGGGAGACCTCACCTTCGCAGAAAATCGGGCTTATTTTGACCAGGCGCTTTCCAGCAAGGCGTCTGCGATTCTCGTTGCCGACGACTGGGAGGCGGAAACCAAAGTCATTATTCGAGTCAAACAGGTGAGACTCGCGCTGGCCCATCTCCTGGAATGGTTTCACCCGGAAGAAGCGGCGCCGGTGGGCATTCATCCGAGTGCGGTGATCGAGCCGGATGCGGTGGTCGATCCGACGGCGTCGATCGGCCCCGGTTGCTACGTTGGCTGCGGAGGGCGGATCGGAGCGGGGACCGTTCTGGTGGGGGGCGTCCAGGTGGCCGCGAACTGCGAGATTGGAGAGGACTGCAAGCTGTTCTCGAATGTGGTGCTTTATGGAGGGGTTCGTTTGGGGAGCCGGGTGAGGATCCATGCCGGCTCCGTCCTGGGTTCCGATGGGTATGGATATGTCTTTGATGGAAGCCAGCACCGGAAGCTGGCTCAGCGAGGGGGAGTGCTGGTGGAGGATGATGTCGAGTTGGGGGCAAACGTGACGATTGATCGAGGTGCCTTTGGGGACACCAAGATTGGTGCCGGGTCGAAAATCGACAACCTGGTTCAGTTGGGCCACAATGTGGTCGTCGGCCGGGCTTGCATCGTGATCGCCCAGACTGGAATCGCCGGGAGCACGAGCATCGGGGATCACTCCATTATTGCCGGCCAGGTTGGGATTGCCGGCCACCTCAAGATTGGAAAACAAGTCACCATTGCGGCTCAATCCGGCGTCATGCGTGATCTTCCCGATGGGAGTAAGGTGTTTGGATCGCCCTCCCAAGACGATCGAATCTTCAAGCGGCAGTTGGTTGCCCTCCAGCAGTTGCCGGATCTGATCAAGCGGGTTCGGGAATTGGAAAGGCGTCTCGAAGCCCAAGACAATGATCGTCGCTAGCGAGGCTCCTTGAGGTGGGTCGTGAGGTGTCGAAGGGCAAGAGCCCGATGGGATATTTGATTTTTGACCGCGATACCAAGCTCGCCGAAGGATCGGTCAAAGCCTTGGGGGAAGAAAAGGGGATCGTAGCCGAAACCATCGCTGCCGTGGTATTCATCGGCGATTTGACCCTCACAGACCCCGGCAAAAAGAGCGACGCGAGCCTCTGTGGATGGGCGGTAGGGCAGGAGAGCGAGAACACAGCGGAACCGAGCGCTGCGTTGCTCCTCGGGAATGGGTTTGAGAAGGTCGAGCAGTTTCGCGTTGTTGGCGGCGTCGCTGGCATTTCCTGAGTGAGGGTCAGAGGCGGCAAAACGAGCCGAGTGAACTCCTGGCGCGCCGTCCAGGGCATCCACTTCCAGGCCCGAATCATCGGCTAGGAGATCCACTCGATCAAAGCGATCAAGGGGAAGCTTGAGGGGGGGGGCTTGATTGAGCCAAGCCGCGAGTTGTTCTACTTTTAGTGTCGCATTGGCTTCAAAGGTCGCGCCCGTTTCCTTGGGCGAGGGGCAATCGCCCAACTGTTGCATTGCGATACAAGTGAACGCCGGTTCGAGCATTTTGCTCATCTCGTCGACCTTGTGTTGGTTTCCCGTTGCAATTACGAGGAGCGAGTTCATTGGAGCGATGCTTCGGTCTCTTTGAGGGTTTCAAAGTGTTCTTCCGCGACCATGTAACCGATGCAACCTTTTGCCCCGCAGGCACAGGGGCGGTCCTCGTAGTCCTCAAGCTCGTGGCCATAGTTGTAGGTGAGTTCCTGACCTTTTTTGATTTTTTTCGTTGAGTAGATCCAGACGCGATCCTTCTTGACGTCTGATTCACAGTTGGGCTTGCAACTGTGGTTCAGGTAACGGGCAGGGTTCCACTTGACGCTGCCGTCGAGATCGAAGTCGTCGTTGACGGTGAAGACGTAACAATTGAGATTCTCAAGTTCCTGTTCGGACTCCTTCTTGGTCAGTTTGGGGCCGATGTATTCAATGATTCGTTTGCCTTTGCGAATCTCGGTTCGGGCGAAGCCACCCCAACCATGGATGGGCGATTTCTTGAAGAGGACCAGCGGGTGATCGTTTTTAAATTTCTTGGACTGAGACGCGTTCTTCTTCTTTTTCGACATGGGTTTAAGTGACTTGAGGGCTGACCTTCGAAGGGTCGGGTTGCTTATGGAAGCTGCCGTCCTTCATGACGGCGATCAAATGCTTGCGGTCGGTCAGGTGGCGAGGGTTTTCCAGAGGGTTTTCGTCGACCAGGATCAGGTCGGCCAGGAACCCGGGAAGGATCTGCCCCAAGTCATCCGGACGATCCATGGCAGCGCCGCCGTGTTTGGTCATGGACTGAAGGGCTTCCATTGGGGTGAATCCGGCGTGATCGATCAAGTGGGCGATGTCGTTGGCATTCTGGCCATGCGGGGTCAGGGCAAAGCCGTAGTCGCCTCCGCCTAGAATCCGGACGCCTCGCCGCTTCAGTTCCTGCAGTCCCTTTGCGGCACCTTCCAGTTCTTCTCGAAGGCCCATGGCTTCGACTTGTTCGGGGGTAAACATGGCCGCTCCATCATAGATGGCGGTCACGGTGAAGCCGATGTTGGGGCTGATGAAGACCCAGTCGCGATTGGCCTGGAGCATGTCCATGGCTTCCTCATCCGCGAAGTTGGCGTGGTAGATGACCTTCACCCGATGACGAACGCAGCGTTTGACGGATTCGGCGCTCCGCGCATGGGCGCTCATCCGTTTTCCATGGGCGTGAACAACCTCTGCGGCCGCGGCGACTTCGGCTTCACTCATGACGGTGGTTTCCGATCCCGCGTGAGGGACGAAGGCGTCTCCAGAGACTACGAGCTTAACGATGTCAACGCCT
>DEAY01000032.1 GCA_002348345.1 Verrucomicrobia bacterium UBA2970 | reverse complement strand
GTTCTCTGTGCTTCAGTTGGCCGAGGAGTCGATGGACATGTTGGCCTCACCGGCCGCCGAAAAGGGCATCAGCTTGATCTTGGACGCGGATGAGTTGCCGCCCGTCGTCCTCGGGGATCCGACCCGGTTGCGCCAGATCCTGATCAATCTCATTGGAAATGCCGTCAAGTTTACGCCGAGTGGGCGGGTGATGGTTTTTGTTTCCTCATCGAAGCCGAGCGGCCTGCCCACGGAGTCGCAAAGGGTCCGGTTGGACGTCCGTGTGTCGGATACCGGGATCGGCATGTCGGATGATCAAATGAGTCAGCTCTTTCATCCCTTCATCCAGGGGGATTCCTCGGTGTCCCGGCGTTTCGGTGGCACGGGGTTGGGCCTGGCGATTTGCAAGCGTTTGGTCGAAATGATGAACGGCGGCATTGAGGTTCAAAGTGAAATCGGTCAAGGAACCGACTTTTACTTCCATATCGAGCTGATGACGGCGGCGTTGTCGGAAGAAGAGGTATCCGCGATCCCCAGACTGGATTCGTTGGAGGGTCGTCAGATCGTCATTGTTGATTCCGACCCGGAATGCCGTCGGGTTCTTAAGAAAACGCTCGTGCTTCACCAGGCGATTGTGACGACGTGTGAGGGCCCCGAGGATTTTGTCCGGAAAACAAAGGGGATGGCCGCCATGGATATACTCCTTTGGGATGCAAGCTTTGATGACGCGGAGGCTGTCGATCTGATTCAGAAACTTGACCGAAAAGAAGGAGGGCCGGCGATTCGGATGACCTGTGCGTTCGGACAATCGGTCGCGATCTGTAAGAGGATGGGGGTCATCGCCACCGCGGTGGTGATGAAGCCGCTGGGATGGTCCAAGATTCTTAGATTGGTTGTGGAAGCGCTGCATTCCCCTCGTCAGCCCATCTTTATCGACTCGAGTCAATCCGATGTTCAGGCGTCAGATCCCATGCCTGCGGCCCTCAAGGTGCTGTTGGTGGAGGACAATCCAATCGCCCAAAAACTGGCCTTGCTCTCGATGAGAAAACTAGGGATTGAGCCAGTCGTGGTTGACGATGGAGCCGTTGCCATCGAGAAGGTCCGTGACGACGACTTCGACTTTATTCTGATGGATCTGTTGATGCCCGGCGTCGATGGGGTTGAGGCGTCGAAACAAATCAGAGACAACCTCAGAGTCAACGGGGTTAAGCGGCTTCAGCCTACGATCATTGCGCTGACGGCCAACGCGGTTGACGATATCCGGGAGGAGTGTCGGGCGGCAGGCATGTTGGGACACATTTCCAAGCCGATCCGGTTGAACGCGCTGAAGAAGGTCCTGGTCGATCGGGAATTCACGCTTTAGTCGGGACGAAGCGAGGAGTGAGGTCGGCGGTTGATGTGACTCAAATCACATGCGAACCCCTTTGTCATGAGCCCCAAGAGCCATTTGATTTTGTGGAGTCGGGTGGGCGTAATTTCATTCGATTCGATTCGAATGGAAATCGCAGTCGAAAAGGGGGAGTGGATCACTTGCATGTCGTCCTGTTCATCAATCCGTGGATTGGGGTGGTGGGTTCCCTTTTCTGACGCGCGGCCTGGGGGCAAGTGCTTTACCTGCAGGGCGCAATTTGATTAAGATGGCGAAATGACTTCGCGACGTACTGCTGCTGCTGCGATGGTTAGCTTTGTCGTTGCTTGTTGTGGGTTGAGTGGTGCCGAGCCTTCGCAGGAAGCGTTTTGGTCATTTCGCCCGATCATGAAACCTACCGTTCCGGTGGTCGACGACGAGGGTTGGGCGAGATCGAAGATCGATCGTTTTGTGCTCGCTCGGATGCGAGCTGAGGGGTTGGAACCCGTATCGTCGGCGGGCCGACGAACCTGGATTCGCCGCGTGACCTTCGACCTGACGGGGTTGCCCCCGACTCCCGAAGAGATTGATGACTTTCTCGATGATCGGTGCGACGACGCGTTTTCGATCGTCGTTGACCGGCTCTTGGCGTCGCCTCGGTATGGAGAGCGGTGGGGGCGTCATTGGCTGGACGTGGCTCGTTTCGGGGAAGAGGATACGTTGGGGGAATTCAATGTCCCCTACGAAAATGCCTGGCGATACCGGGATTGGATTGTCAACGCCCTCAACCAGGACATGCCTTACGACGTGTTTGTTCAATCTCAAATCGCAGGCGATCTCTTAACAGAGCAGAATCCGAAAATGGTAGAGCGGTATGGAGATTTAACCCCAGGAGTCGGGCTTTTTGCCATAGGGCCTTGGCAGTATGGCAATTCAGTACCTGCTGAGGCCCGAGCCGACGAACGGGATGATCGGGTGGACGTGCTCACACGGGGCTTCCTCGGCCTCACGGTGACTTGTGCGCGTTGTCATGATCACAAATACGATCCGATTTCGATGGAGGACTATTATGCTCTCGCCGGTGTGTTTCGAAATTCCGCCTATCGAGAATACCCTCTGGTATCGCCGCAGGCTGTTGAAGTGCTTCAGGACAAGCAACGAAAACTTGATGACGCAAAATCCGCTCTTGAAGAACTCCTTGATCAGAAAAGCAAGGAACTCAGCGAGAAGCTCGTCAATCAACTGGCAGATTACTGGGTTGCGGTCTGGGAACTCATTGGGCCGAACGAGCGAGACATCTCCGATCTTATTCTCGAAACGGGCCTTGATCGCGAACAACTTGAGAAGTGGAGGCGCTATTTGGAAAGTCCCTACCGGGATCACCCCTATTTGGCTCCATGGGATTTGCTGGTCGCGAGCGGGGGGAGTCGGCAAGAAGCAAGGAGGGTTGCCAATGAATACCAGGATCTGGTCCTTTCGGTGATCGAGGAGAAAGAGCGCGTGGAGGAAGCCTTTCGAATGGCTTACGAAAAACGGCGTGAGAACGAGAAAGAACAAAACAAGGGGCAGCCTCAGCCGGAGCCGCGGAAGACGAAGCTTCCCAATGAATATGTTGGGGTCGAGCCAATCCCCAAGGATCCGGATTCGAAACCCGAGCCCATTGGCGTCAGTCCCATTCCGAGAGATCGTTATAACGTTTGGGCCGATCTCTTCGACATCAACGAGTTCTTGGAGGATTACCACATCAAGGAACGTCGTATTGTCCTTTACGAGGGCGAAGAGCTCGATCGGTTTTTAGACGGTGAAACGAAGGAGAAGGTGAATGCCCTGCGCGCGAAGATCTCGATCTTGGAAACAGAGATTCCTCAGTTCAGATTTGCAGGGCGCTACTCGAAGGGGCCGACTTTCCCTTATGCTATGACCCTGATGGATCGCGAAGACTTGGAAACGATTCGAATGCATCGCCGGGGGAGTCCTCATGACCTCGGCGATGCGATTGAAAGTCGGTTCCTGACCGCGCTGAGTGACGGTGCCCCGATATCGTGGAGTGAAGGGAGTGGTCGAGTCGGACTGGCTCGAGCGGTCGCGCACCATCCTCTGACGGCTCGAGTCGTGGTGAATCGAATTTGGCATCACCATTTTGGCCGGGGAATTGTTGAAACTCCCAGCAATTTTGGGCAGCTGGGGAGCCGTCCCAGCCATCCGGGGCTCCTCGACTATCTGGCCTATCGCCTTGAAGAGCTGGACTTTTCGCTGAAGGCCCTCCACCGAGAGATCGTTCTTTCGACGACCTATCGGTTGGGAACGGACCATTCTGCCGACAACCTCGAGCGGGATCCGACGAATCAATTCTACTGGCGATCAAATCGGCGACGATTGGAAGTGGAGGCCATTCGCGATGGCCTCCTATTTGTCTCCGGGTCGCTTGAAAACCAATTGGGAGGCCCTTCTTATGAACTGACTCCAGATTTTCGTCGCCGGACATTGTATGGGCGAGTCAGCCGCTTCAAACTTTCCGATTCCCTGGCGCTCTTTGATTTTCCCGACCCGCGTCTGTCGGCTGCGAAAAGAATGACGACGAACTCGCCCTTGCAACGGCTGTTTTTTCTTAATAACGAATTAATTCGT
>DEAY01000153.1 GCA_002348345.1 Verrucomicrobia bacterium UBA2970 | reverse complement strand
TGTCATTGACGAGCACCTTGGTCCCATCATCCTTGACCGTAAACAGCTCAACACTGCCGGCTCCCCCTTGACTGAAGGTGATCAGGCGAACGGGGTAGATCCCGGCGGCCCGCACATCCATCAGGAAGGTCGTATCCCGGGAACCACGTCCCCCATTGAAGCGGCCGGCGACCATCACCTCGGGATGGCCGATATGCCCCACCTGTAGCTCAAACCCATCATCGCTGTTCACCCCCATGGTCACGAAGCCTTCCGGGAATTCGATAAAGGTCATGATTTCAATCGCCACCCCTTCAGCAAGATCGAAACGCCCCGGGACGCCTGGCATGAAGTCGTCCGGTTGGAAATTACCCAGATCGGCATCGTTCAATGCATTGAGGTTGATGACCGAGGGAATCTCGTATTCCATCAAGTGTCCCACTGCTTTCCCGGCCGCCAAAGCGGGTCCTTTTTCATCTTTGAAGGCATCATTCTCCAGGGTGCTCCCGTCGATATCGCTGGGCGCGTTGGCCAGGACTTCCTCGACCTTGCTGATCTGGTTACCATGATCAAAGAGATCACTTTGCCAAACCCGGTAAACAAATCCCTTATCCCCTTGGTTCACATCGCTGGCAATCATCGTCCCCCGCAACAACCCGAAGGACGGTGAGGTGATCGTCCCGGTGTCGGTGACCACGTTGCCCTCCGTGTCCTGGATTTCGATCAAGTACTCGATGACCGTGTTCGGCTCGAACGTCGCCGTCTCGTAGGTGAAGTCGGTGGCATCGAGGTTCTTGTCTCCCGCCTTGAGTTCAACCTCGGCCCCGTTGATCACCAGTTTGGCACTGGCCGGATCGACGACCGAGCCTCCCTTGTCCGTCGCCCGGAAGGAGAACGAATTGATGCTCACGTTGATGGCCGAGAGAAAGATCTGGTCGGCGCTTCCGCCACCGATACCCAAGGTCACCAGCGCCGTCTCGGAAGGGGTTTTTCCAAACACGATGGAATGGGCTCCGAGTCCGCCCCAGCCTCTTTGACCCGGGGTATCCTTGTCCCCATCGTTGATGGCCATGCCCAGCCCGAACTGGGTTCCCAAACCCAGGCTCTCCAGCCCCAGGGTGGCCTTGGGAAGCTTGATTTCGTAAGTCGTCCGCTTGGTTTCCGTGTTCCGCTTAACCACTGCCTCGGTATCGGTTCCATCCGAACCGGGGGCACGGGATTCATGGTTCACGATGATGTCGCCAAGCTCCTCTTCCGTTCCTCCCAGGGCATAATTGTAGAGCGCGATCTGCTCGTCCTGATTGGCGCTAGCGATCATCAACTGAATGGAATCGCCGTTCCAGGCGCTGTTGGCCCCGTTCTCGTGATACTCATCGGTGACGACAAAACCGAAATAGACATTATCCGCATCGTAACCAATCTGAACAGCCGAGGTCTGATCGTCCGGTCCCGTCCACGACCCTCCGTTATGTTCCTCGAACAGCACGAGTTTCCCGCCGCGCTTGCTTCCTTTCGGAATTGAGAACCGGGGATCGGAAAGCACGGGAATGCCCGTCCAATCGTCCAATTTGCCATCGAGCACAATTTCACCCGGAACGGGATTGGCCGTGTAGTATTCCTTGCCGGGCTCGATGTCGTTCGCGGTGGCCAAAGTGACCAACGCCGTCTCCTGAGGAGTTTTGCCAAAGACGATCGAATGAGCCCCGAGACCACCCCAGCCTCTTTGACCAGGGGTTTCCTTGTCCCCGTCGTTAATGGCCATTCCCAGACCAAAACGCACCCCACCCTTCAACTCGCTCAATCCCAGAGTAACCTTGGGCAACTTGATCTCGTAAATGGTGCGACCGATATCCGTATGCCTTACAATCACGGCCTCCGTCACCGTGTCCCCCATGTCCGGGGCAGCGGCCTCATGTTGAACGATGATGTCCCCCATTTCCTCGTCAGTACCACCCAGGGCATAATTGTAGAGGGCCACTTGCTGATCACGACCTTCGTTGGCGATCATCAACTGAACCGAATCCCCGTTCCAGGCGCTGTTGGCCGCGTTCTCGTGGTATTCGTCGGTCACCGTGAAGCCAAAATAGACATTGTCGTCATCATAAACCACCTGGACGGCCGAGGTTTGGTCGTCCGGACCATCCCAACTGCCGCCGTTGTGCGGTTCGAAAAACACCAGGTCTCCATCGTCTCCGGATCCCTTCGGGATCGCGAAGCGGGGATCCGCCAGGAGCGAGGCTCCTCGCCATTCGGATAAATCACCATCGAGCACGATCGGAGCCGGAGCCTTGATGGCCGTGTAATGCTCCTTCCCCGGTTCGATATCATTCGCCGTCACTGTCCCCGAGATCGTCAGGGAGGCAAGTGCTGCAACCAGCTGTTTTTTTCGTCTTAATTTCATTTCCATCGCCGCTTTCTTTATCACGTCACACCTTCGTACGAAGACACTATGGTGATAGCCAATCCGAAAACAATACAATTAGCCGAATTAGTACATCGGGGCGGCCCTCCCCGCACTCAGTCAATCAAGAACGCCAACATCAACCGAATCCCCCAGAGGCGACTCGGACTGGATTCGGCGGCTTCTCCCTTAATCCCCAGAGGATCGTAGCGCTTCGATGGCCTCCAGGGCCGGCCCATAATTGGGATCCATGGCAAGGGCGTTTTCCAGGGCTTCCTTCCCGGCATTGCGATCCCCCACGGCCAACAGCGAGCCCCCGAGTCGCGTATAGGTGACGGCATTCTTGGCTCCCAACTCGATCGCCCTGCGATAGGACCCCACCGCCGATTGGTGATCCCGTTCCGATGCCTGAATGTTACCCAGTCCAAAGTGTGGGTAGGCCATCTTCGGATCCAGGACCGCCACCGCCCGATAACATTCCTCCGACGGTTTTAGCTGCCCGGCCCCCTGGTAGGCCTTGGCCAAATTGAGTTGCCCAACAATCGACCTGGGATTGAGCTCGACGGCCTTCACCAGGTGCTCAATCGCCCCCTCATACCGCTTCATGGAGGCCAGAACGGAACCGAGACTCAAATGGGCCTCATGATACTCTGGATTGAGTGTCACGACTTTTGTCAATCGCTCCACCGCACGCCCCAGGTTCCCTTGGGCCTGTTCGATCATAGCGAGGTTGATCAGGGCCACCGCATGGTTCGGATCCACTCCAATCGCCCTTTCAAAGAGCACTCTCGCTTCATTCATCCGCTTCTGCTTTAGATAAATCGCCCCCAATCCCGTGAGCGCGCGCCCATAATCGGGCTCCAAGCGGAGGGCTTCCTGGTAGAGTCCGATCGCCTGTTCCGTCAAGCCCTGCTGCGCGGCCGACTTTGCCTGGTTGTAGTATTCACGGGCCGACGTGACGCCTCGGTCCTGCTGGAGCATCTGGTACAATCGCTGGGATTCCTCTGGAAAACCATTGATGCCGAATCGGGTCGCATAGTTGCCCAGATATGAGGCACGATCGATCTGACGCGGGTCGGCCAGCCATTGTCCGGGTCTCGGAGAGGCTGATCGCAACGCAACATCCGGAGAGGCCTTTAAGGTCTCGAGATCCCGCTCGAGTTGCTCCCACTGAACCGGCTCCAAATAGACGGCCGCCGCATGGCCGTTCGCATCCACCAAGACACTCGTCGGCACCGAAAGGGAGGCTCGAAGGGAAGACAGGTACTCGATCAAGATCTCGATCTTGGCCAGATTCTCCGTTCTCGCCTTGCCCCAGGGAAGTTCGTAGCCCGCCCGTGCCAGGGCCCGTTCGGGCGGTGCATTCACCGGGGCGGCCCCATCGACCGAGAGGCCGTCGACATTCAGAGCCAAGACCGTCGCCCCATGTTCGGCCAATTCCTCTGCGTGGTCTGCCAATTCCTTGAGCTCCTGCCGACAGGGGAGGCACCAGGTCGCCCAAAGATTGATGAGCACCGGCTTCCCCGAGAACGCGGCGGTCGAGACCCGGGTTCCCGCGGGGCTGGTGTACGTCAATTCTGGGAAGGGAACCCGATTGGCAATCCAAAACCCACTGCGACCATCCGCCTCATCACCATCGCCCGCCTCCGGTTTCCCGTCCTTCTCGCGTGAGATCGACTCAAGTCTCCCCACCGGCACACTCGAAAGGCCCTCCCCCTGTTTGACGAGGTAGCGTCGACCCGCCCGAAGTCCGGCAAAGGTTTCACTGCCTCCGTCCGGCCAACGCACTCCCAATGTCAGATCCTGATCCTCCTCATCCCCGAGCCCGAAGTGGCTCCAAGCGCTCGATTGGGCCAGAAATCCATCCCCGCCATGCACGGTGCGAATCTGCGGCGAGTCCAGAGTTGAGGGCGTGGACAGGGTGAGCCTCGCGCCGATCGCCTCCCGGTTGCTCGTTAGACCATTCCCGATCAACCGGACGGCCACCGACGCCCCATGGGTGGGATGATGATTTCGGAGCAAGCGGACCTGAGGCGCCGTTCGATTCGAAACCCACAGATCCAGGTCCCCATCCCGGTCCCAGTCCACGGTCGCCACGGCGCGGGCGTCATCATCAAAGCCCACACCAAGAAGCCCCCCAACTTCCGTAAACCCATTGCCGCTTCGGTTGAGAAAGAGCGGGTTTCGCTCATAGCCGCTGAACGACTTCCCCCTCGACACCTGGTCGTTGAGATCCCGAAAGTT
>DEAY01000451.1 GCA_002348345.1 Verrucomicrobia bacterium UBA2970 | reverse complement strand
GCGAAAGCGCCTGGTTCAGGAATCCTAAACCTGATTGAGTCATCCCAAGTGAACTCCCCCCACGGCGACCAGGACAACGCCGCTCGCCACCCCTGGAAACCACATCAGCGATGCCGATCCTCAAGCTCTTCTCGAGCTTCACTTGCTGCCATCCATTTCGCCCAAACGACCTGAAACTGGCGGCCTCTCCATGTCGACCCTGATTCTGCGGTCTCGCCTCGTTATCCCCATCAGCCGTCCCCCGATCGACAACGGTGTCGTCGTGATCGAGGGCTCCCGGATCACGGCGGTGGGATCATCGGTCGCACTTCCCCCTGGGGACGGCGCTACCGTTCGCGATCTCGGGGAAAGCATTCTCCTTCCGGGACTGATCAACTGCCACTGCCATTTCGATTACACCGACATGGCAGGTTTGCTTCCCTCACAAAAACCGTTTACTGACTGGATCAGGGCCATGATCGCTCTCAAAGCCAACTGGAACGAGAGCCAATTTGCATCATCCTGGGCGAGGGGCGCACGCATGCTCGAAGGCAGCGGGACGACCTCGGTCGTCAACATTGAATCCCTTCCCCAGCTTCTCCCCGATGCATGGAAAGCGACCCCTCTCCGACTCTGGTCCTGTCTGGAACTCATCAACATCCATTCGACCCTCCCTCCCGAAAAGGTGATCTCCACGGCGATTTCTCAACTCCCCGATGACCATCAGGATCCGACCAAGCGGTGGGGGCTCTCCCCTCACGCCCCCTATTCAACCACCGAAGCCTTGCGGCAACTGACCCTTCAACGAGCTGAAAAAGGCCAGCATCTCATCACGACCCACGTTGCCGAGTCCGACGAGGAGTTTGACCTGTACGAAAACGCCTCGGGAGCGCTCTTTGATTGGCTCCATCCGCACTCTCGACCGGCCTGCTGCGGCACCCACTCCCCCGTCGGGATGCTGGATGAGACGGGATATCTCACCTCTCGCCTTCTGGTCGCTCATTGCAACCGGCTGGCGACGGGCGATGAAGACCGCCTCTCCAGGGCCGGTTGCTCGGTGGTGCACTGCCCCCGAAGCCACGCCTACTTTGATCATCACCCCTTCCCGTGGCAACGCCTCGACAAAGCCGGAGTGAATCTCACCCTGGGAACGGACAGCCTGGCAAGCACTTCGCCGGAAGGAAACCGCCCGCCCCGTCTGGATTTATTCGCCGAAATGGCTCAACTGGCCGGCCAGAAGAATGCCCCCGAGCCCAAAGAGATCCTCAGGTGGGCTACCCTCAACGGGGCCAAAGCGATCCATCAGACGGGCCGTCTCGGCGAGCTCCGGGAGGGGGCGCTTGCCGATCTGATCGCGGTTCCCTACTCCGGTCCAGCAACCCAAGCCGATGACTACTTGGTGCACTTTCAAGACACCGTCACTTTTTCGATGATCAACGGGAAAACCCTGACGCCACCCCGTTCAAGAGCCGCATCGCTCGCCCCTTCGCAAAACCTCGAATCGAATGGGGAGGAACCCTCCAGTCAAGATCGTGTGATCTCTCAAGAAACTCGCGTGCGGCGCGAGGGCCCGGCATGATTCCAGATCGACTTATCACCCTTGGGACAGCCATGCCATCACTTTCAGAATTCTGCCATCATCAGCTCGAAGCGATTCGAAAAGAGGGTCTCCTTCGGAAGCTACGCCTCTTTCCGCGGGCGCAGGAGGTGTTATCGACCGCGTCGGTCAGGGACCCGATCGCCTTTTCGTCCAACGACTACCTCGGCCTCGCAAACCATCCCGTTGTGAAAGAAGCTGCCATCAAAGCCATCCGAGATTATGGGGCGGGTTCGGGAGCATCCCGACTCCTTTCGGGAACGCTTCCTCCCCACCAGGCTCTCGAAAGTGCCCTTGCCCGTTTCAAGGGAACCGAAGCAGCTCTTGCCTTCGTCAGCGGGTATCAAAGCGCCGTCGGCACGCTGACGACCCTGCTGTCCGGGCAGGACACCGTGATCAGTGATCGCCTCAATCATGCCTGCTTGATCGACGGCATGCGTCTCTCAGGTGCCCAGGTGAGGGTCTTCGAGCACAATGACCTTGACCACCTGGAAATGCTTCTCAAGCAAGCAGCCGAAGAGCGGGCCCGGCGTTGCGATTCCTCAGGAGTGATTCTGGTGGTGACGGAAAGCGTTTTTTCAATGGACGGCGACCTCGCACCCCTCACCGAGATGGTTGACTTGAAGCATCAATATGGCGCCTGGCTCATGGTGGACGAAGCACACGCTACCGGAATGTTCGGCAAGCATCGGCGTGGTCGAGTGGACCAACTCCAACTGGGCGCCCAAGTCGAGATTCAAATGGGAACCCTCGGGAAAGCGCTCGGCGCTTCGGGAGGGTTTATCTGCGGCTCGGCGGCGCTGAAAGAACTCCTCATCAATCGAGCAAGGACCTTTATTTTCTCGACGAGCCCGTGTCCGGGAGCCGCGGCGGCAGCGGCGGCCTCTCTTCAGATCCTCACGAGCAATCAGGGCGCAGAACGGACCAAGAGACTGTGGCAAAGGGTCCGGGAGCTCAGCGAGGGCTTGAGACTCAGCCCGGCGGCGGTGTCCCCGATTATCCCTCTCATAGTCGGCTCTCCGGAGGCAGCCCTCCGATCCGCTTCTCAATTGGAGGCGGAGGGCATGCTGGTTCCCGCCATTCGTTACCCAACCGTTCCGCGCGATCAAGCCCGACTCCGCTTGACCCTCTCATCCGAACATACCTCAGAGCAAGTGGACCAACTGGTTCGCGCCATCAATTCCCTAAACCCTTAAGAGGGCCAGTCTGCCCCATTCACTGCCCAACCCCTGATGCCATCGCCTCGTAAACCGCACTCCCTCTCAAACGATCCGGCTCACTTGGATCAACAATATGTTTGGCACCCCTTTACGCAAATGCGGGATTGGCTCAAGGAAGAGCCCATCGTCATCCGAGCCGGTCGGGGAGCGGTGCTAACCGACCACCGCGGTCGTCGGTATCTCGACGCCAATGCTTCCATTTGGACCAACCTCCACGGACACAATCATCCTCAGATCAACCGGGCCATCGAAGGCCAGCTCAAACGAATCAGTCATTCGTCGGCTCTCGGTTTAGCCAACGAGCCCGCCGCTCAACTGGCCGAACAACTGGTCAAGCGAGTCTCGCTCGCCCGGTCGCCCCAACCCTCGCGCCCCACCACCACTCCCCTCGCCCCTCGCCGGCGACAACCGGTCTTGAAAAAGGTTTTCTTCTCCGATGATGGATCGACGGCGATGGAGGCCGCGTTGAAACTTCACCATCAGTTCATCCATCGGACCCGCCCCCAAACCACGGCGCGCTACCTCTCCCTCGAAAACAGTTACCATGGCGATACCGTCGGCGCGATGAGTCTGAGTCACAGTCCGCTCTTTCACAAACCCTTCCAAACGATCCGTTTTTCCGTCGATCGGGTGATGGCCCCCTACTGCTATCGCTGCCCGTTCAACCGTGCTCAACCCAGCCGAGGGGATGCGAGGCATTACCGCCAATGTCAATGGGAGTGCGTTGACCAAATCGAGCAAACTGTTCTCAGGGCCAAGACCCGGAAGAAACCGTTCACCGCCTTCATCATCGAACCACTCATTCAGGGTGCCGCCGGCATGATTGCCCATCCCCGAGGCTATCTCGCCCGCGCGGAAGCGATCCTGCGTCGCCATGGCATTCAAATTATCGCCGATGAAGTGCTCACCGGATTCGGCCGGACCGGATCCCTCATCGCGGCACATCAAGAGGGGGTTCAACCGGATTTTCTCGCCCTGGCCAAGGGGCTCACCGGAGGCTATCTCCCGATGGCAGCCACCCTCACCACCCAGAAAGTCTTCGACAGTTTTCTCGGCCCCTACGATTCCTTCCGCACCTTCTTTCACGGCCATAGCTTCACCGGCAATCAATTGGGAAGCGCCGCCGCCCTGGCCAATCTCCGGATTCTCGGGACGAAGCAATCCCTCGCGCGGCGAACCAAACTAGAAGCCTGGTTTGAACAAGCGCTCGAACCGCTTTGGCGGCTCCCGCTGGTCGGCGACATACGGCGGGTCGGATTGGTCGCCGGGATCGAGCTGGTCCAAGACCGGCCCACCCGATCGCCATTTCCTCTCAAGAATCAAGTCGGGATTCGCGTCTGCCAGGCAATGGCGAGACGAGGGGTCCTGACGCGTTCCATCGGCAACGTCATTACGATCCTACTCATTTACACCATGACGCGCAAACAGGTGAACCGAATCACTCAAACCCTGGCCGACGCGATTGAGGAGGTGTCCTCGCGACCTCCCGGCGCCGAGGACTCCTGAGCCGACCGCTGACTCCTCCAAAGCGATATTCCGGTTTTGAAACTTGCTGATCATCACTCTCGAACCTAGCTTTCGTGGCACCCATCATGAGCGCCCCGTTTAAAGTAGGAATTACTCGCGATTTTCTTTTGGAGAATGGAACCAGTGGCTATGGAGACATCGGCCTTTCGTTACTCGAAAACGCTGAAAACGTCTCTTTCGATTACCTTGAGGAGGACGCCCGGGAACTGACAGCCGAGCAGGTGCGCGACTACCACGGCCTGCTCGTCCTTTCCCCCCGTCTCACGGCCGCCAGCCTCGTCGGCAACGACCAGCTCAGAGTGGTCGCGCGGTTCGGAGTCGGCTTCGACAGCGTCGACGTCGCGGCTTGTAGCCAGAACGGCACGCTACTCACCATCACCCCTAATGCCGTTCGACGTCCCGTCGCGATTTCAGCACTCACCTTCCTCCTCTCATTGAGTCACCGGCTGTTGATCAAGGATCAGTTAACCCGCACCGGGAATTGGAATCAAAGGCTCCATCATATGGGCCAGGGGCTTGCCGGCCGCACCCTGGGGGTCATCGGAGTGGGCAACATCGGGCAAGAGGTTTTTCGAGTTTGCCAGAATCTGGACCTAAGATTTGTCGGCTACGATCCCCATACCCCCGCGGCAGCCGTGGCCCCACTGGGAGTCCAGATGCTTTCCCTCGAGGACGTCCTCCGTCAGGCGGACTATCTCGTCATTTGTTGTGCCTTGGTGCCCGAAACTAGGCATTTGCTCCACGCCGAACGGCTCGCCCTCATGAAACCAAACTCCTTCCTCATCAACGTGTCGCGAGGCCCTGTGGTCGATCAAGCAGCCCTCTACGATGCGCTCGTGAATCAGCGGATTCAGGGAGCCGGGTTGGATGTTTTTGAACAGGAACCCATCGATCCCGATGACCCGCTGCTGAAATTAGAGAATGTGATTCTGGCACCCCATTCCCTCTGTTGGACCGACCAGTTTTTCAAGGGAATTGGATACGAGGCCTGCCAAAGTATCATTGACGTGGCTCAAGGGAAACGTCCCAGTGGAATGGTCAATCCCGAGGCCCTTGAGCACCCCCGCCTCCAAGCCCAACTCCAACGCTAACCAAGCCGCTCGGCCATCCATGCCTGGCCCGAAGGCGGTGAATCCCCGAACCGATATTTTTAAGCCCCCCCCGATCACTCGGATCGCACCTGCATCACCCCCTTCATGATGATCCAGTGGCCAGGAAACGTGCAGAGGTAGGGGTAATCCCCCGGCATCTCGGGCGCGTTGAAGCGGAGCACATCCGATGCGTCCTGCTCCAACATTTCGGTAAAGTGAAGGATTTTTGAAGAGGACGGAATAAACTGCTTCTTCAGACCATCTGGAGATCTTGCCATCTCATTGGCGGCGAGGCCCACTTCTGCCGAAGCTCCGGGTTCGACCACCACCAAATTATGGGGAGTCACATCCGGATTGGTGAAGATCAGTTTAACGGGCTGGCCCGGTTTGACCTGAAACTCGGTCAACGTGAAGAGCATTCGTTCCGGCACGGTACTCACTTCCACCACCTTAAGGTCTTTCTGCTGATCGAATGCCGCTTCGGTTGCCGATCGCGTGGTCGTTCCCGCGTTTCGCTTCGAATCTTTCCCAAATTTGGCAAAGAAGGTGGTCACCTGAGGAAACCGCGCGATCTGGGCCTCCCCTCGCCAATGCCGGGCGAGCTTTTCCGATCCCAATGCCGTGGCGACGGCGTACTGAAGATGGGGACCCATCGGGTGTTCGAGCACGGGCAGCACGCTTTCAAAAGCACCTCGAGTTCCGATGTAGGAAGCCGCGATGACCGCCTCCATCCGAACCAACCCGCTCTCGTCATTGGCCAATCGGTTCAGCCATCGATCAGGATCCCTCACCTCTCGGAACGCATGGCGCATCTGACGAACGGCCGCCGCTCGAGCCAGATGGTTTTCACAATCGAGTAATTGTTCCAACAACGGCTCTGACACCTTCCCAAGAGAACGATATAGCCAGAGCGCCTCAACCAAGTGATGCCAGTATCGCGGGTCTCCCGAATCCAGCCCTTCCTGCCAATCCCGCAGGGCCTCAAAGACGTTCTCCTGATCACGCTCTCGGAGCGCACGCTTCGCCCAATAACGGTAGCGATACTGAGGCCGCTCCAGAAATCGAACCAACTCAGCCTCGCTCGACTCAACGAAGTCCAGAGGCTCGGGCAACTTCGCCCCCTTGGGAACGATCCGCCAAATCCGCCCCGACCGCCGATCCCGTCGTTCATCCCGCAAGGAGTACTGGGCATGTCCCTTGATCGGATTGTACCAGTCACAGACATACATTCCGCCATCTGGTCCATAGCGAAGGTCTACTGGGATGAAGCTCAGATTCTTTGAAAAAATGAGATCGCCCTGATAGCTTTCATCATATCCAAACTCTGACTCGACCCACTTGTGAATTTCAACGCGATTGGTGGGCTTGTAACGAACTTTGATAAAACTGCCTTGTAAGTCCTTCGGCCAGTTGGGGAAGCCGATAAACTCC
>DEAY01000321.1:5993-6116 GCA_002348345.1 Verrucomicrobia bacterium UBA2970 | reverse complement strand
AGACGACCGGTTAACGAATCGAACATCCTTGAAAACCTAGGCGAAGCCCCGTCCGATGACAAGCCAGACCCATCCCTCGGGCACGGGAATTGGCTTCCCTTCTCTTATCAGGCATCCGTCAGA
>DEAY01000321.1:0-5700 GCA_002348345.1 Verrucomicrobia bacterium UBA2970 | reverse complement strand
CACGAGAATTGGGTTCCCCTCCCTTATCAGGCATCCGTCAGAAACGAAAGACCTCTTGTCAATGTCTTCTTGGCCGGCCAAACCAACTCCGATCACCGGCCCCATCCCGGCGGCACAAAGAATCACGACTCCAAAGGTTGCCAAGCTCATTCCCAACATGACCTTGATCGGAATCGAAGGCGAAACCTCGGGGTTCGGCAGCCCACTCTGCAAGCGATGATGCATCTTGAGTTTGGCGTTGACCCCATCCATAGTGAGGCTCTGAGTCACGTAAAGGATTGAGGGAAAGGAACAATGAATCAAACGGCAGTCATTACAGGAGCAGGCACGGGGGTTGGGCGAGCGGTCGCCCAGGGCCTGGCGACCCAAGGATGGAAGATCGCCCTCGTCGGCCGAACCCAATCCCATCTTGAGGAAACGGCCCGACAGGCGGGATTGGATTCAGAACAATGCCTGATCGTTCCCGCCAACGTGGGAGACCTCACTGCCGTCAATCAGATGGCGGAGCAGGTGCTGGAGGGCTTCGGAAGCGTCGAACTCTTGGTCAATTCCGCCGGCACGAATGTCCCCAAGAGACAGTTGAATGAGGTCACACAGGAGGACTACGACCGCATCGTCTCGACCAATCTCAACGGAACCTACTACACCGTCCAGGCCTTCCTGCCACAGATGCGGGGCCGCGGCTCCGGCACCATCGTCAATATCGTTTCGGATGCAGCCATCTGGGGAGCCCCCCTGGCTGGCCCTGCCTACACCGTCTCAAAATTTGGACAGCGAGGGCTGACCCAGGCGATCAACGCGGAGGAAAACCGGAACGGCATCCGGGCCTGCGCCATTCTGCCCGGAGAAATCGACACACCACTGCTCGAACTGCGCCCCTCCGCCCCGCCACCGGAATCGTTCGCCTCGATGCTCCAGGCCGAGGATGTCGCGGAATGTGTGATGTTGGCAGTCAACTTGCCGCAACGGGCTGTTGTACAGGAACTTCTCGTCCGCCCCAGACGCTGAAAACCTTCCTTGATTCTTCGTCATGCCCGCCCCCACTGAACCAAGCACCAAGCTCAAGCGAAGCCACTTCATGGTATTGACCGCAGCCGTGCTAGGTTGGCTGTTCGACGGGTTCGAGATGGGCCTCTTTCCCATCGTCGCCCGTCCCGCTCTCCATTCCATGGTGGGCCCCATCGACGGATTGGACGCCTTCGTAGGGCGCTGGATGGGGTATGTCACCGCGCTTTTTCTGATCGGCGCCGCAGTGGGTGGCCTCGTATTCGGGTGGCTGGGAGACCGAATTGGTCGGGTAAAGGCAATGTCCATCAGCATTCTCACCTACTCGGTCTTCACCGCCCTCGGCTACTTCGCCCAGGAACCCTGGCACTTGGGTGCCTTTCGATTCCTGGCCGCCCTGGGAATGGGAGGCGAATGGTCGCTGGGAGTTGCCCTCGTCATGGAATGTTGGCCTGAACGCTTGAGACCGCTCATGGCGGGCATCATTGGAGCGGCGGCCAATGCTGGGTTCCTTCTGGTCGGTTGGGTGGCCAAGGTCAAGGAGGTCACCCCCGACTCATGGCGGTGGATGTGGCTGGTGGGAGGACTTCCCGCGATTCTGGTGTTTCTCATCCGTCTCTTTGTACCCGAGTCAGAGCGCTGGAAAGCGTCCCTCAAGACCGTTCAGCAACATCAACCGCTGCGAGAAATCGTTTCCAAGGATCTCCTGCGCAACACCTGTCTGGCCATCGCCTTTTCCTCGATTGCCTTGATCGGCACATGGGGGTCGGTTCAGTGGATTCCGATCTGGGTCGACCAATTGGTCGGGGCAAGCCAACCGGCTGCCAAGGCTGAAGCCGGTATGTTGGCGGCCATGGGGGCCATCGTGGGATGTCTTGCCGGTCCCCTCGTCGGAGGCCGTGTGGGACGTCGGCCAGCCTATTTTGGCATCTGCTGTTGTGCCCTCGTCTGTTCGGGAACGCTCTTCCGACTCGACCTCGAATACGCTTTCACCATGAAGCTTTTGATCTTCCTCACCGGGGGGGCAGCCTCGGCGTTTTACGGATGGTTTCCGCTTTACCTTCCCGAGCTTTTCCCGACGCGATCTCGGGCGACTGGCCAGGGGGTCGCCTACAACGCGGGCCGAATTTTTGCAGCCATTGGAGCGGTGGCCGGAGGCCAGTTGGTCGCCACCTTCGACGGCGACTACGCCAGGATGGGCTCGGTCATTACCCTGGTTTATCTCGCTGGAATGGTTCTCATTTGGCTGGCCCCCGAGACCAAAGGGAAACCGCTTCCTGCATAAAGACCAGGCCTCGCTCCATCCTAAAAGCAACCGCCATGGCGGTTCTCGATCGAAGACGGAGAGGCGGTTGAGCCATTCTCTCGGGAAATGCGCGGGGCAACGCCAACCCAGCCAGTCTGACATCCTGATCGAGTCCTTCAATCCAGACTTTCGAACCCTTGCCAACTCAACTTTTTGCCTTTGATTCCAACCTTAGATCCCCTAAACAGTCTTGGAGGTTCTTTATCTCGACTGAATTTCACTCGAATCGCGTCCTTGGATTTGTTCAACCGATGATCGTCGGCAGCACCATGTTCTCCTTCAAAAATGTTTCACTCCTCACCGCTTCCGCCGCTCTGGTTCTCCTGGTATTGACCGGCGGCTGTTCGCCAGAAAGCGGTCGCTCATCTGATCCGGAGATCGGCCCAGATCATCTCGAAATCGCACTCCAGTACGACGTCGGCAAGCGATACCTCTTCGAGTTCGACATGAGCTACGAAACCGATTTCGGGGAAGCCCTGGGAAATCTCCTGCCCGAAGGTCAGCGTGCGACCCAAACGCAACAATTCTCCGTCGGGGTCTTGGAGGCGACTCCATCGGGGGGGAGGAAACTCGAATTTGAGTTTCTCGAAACCAGATTTGATATTGATATGGGCGGCGTCAAAGCGTCCTTCAACTCTCAGGATCAAATCAAGGAGGGCGATCCCTTTGCTGACATGTATGCGGGACTCACCCAGGCCATGGGCCACCCGATTTCGGTGGAACTCGATGCCGACCTTCAAGTGGTCTCAACGGATGGCATCGAAGGCCTCCGCCAGCAGGTCTTGAGCAACGCCAACCCGCAACTCGAGGCCATGGTCCAAGGGATGTTTTCGGAGTCCTACATCGCCAACCTGACACGTCCCAGCGGGATACCAGAAAGACCCGTTCAACCGGGGGATTCATGGCCCCTGGAGATCACTCAAGACCTCGGCGCCCTGGGCCGATTCGTGACCGATCAACAGTACCAATTCAAGAACCTCGAGAATCATCAAGACACTGAATGTGCCCTGATGACATTTTCAGGCACCGTCAAGGGTGGCAGCAAGGCGGAGAGCGAAGGCATGTCCCAAATGATGGAAATCACAGGAGGAAAGACCTCCGGAAAAATGTGGTACGACCCCCGAGTGGGGCAGTTCATCGACGCCTCAGCCGAGCAAGACCTCAAGATGAGAATGGCCGTTCCGGGCATCCCCGCTGAGGCAATGCAAGGCGGCGGACTCATGCTCGAAGTGCGTCAAACCATGCGACGACGCTTGGTTCGGGTGGACGACATCGGAGCGAGTGATGAAACCCAATCCCCGCCCGAATCAGGAACCGAAGGGCCCTAGGCCGGTCACTGAAACCAGGCCCCGTTCGGGCCGCCGACTTCCCAAAATAAAACAATGAACTTCTCCTCCCGCGTGCTCATGGGGCTGATCGCCCTCGTCGCGGGCTGTGATGGTAGGCGCCCCACCGAACAACCGACCGAAGATCGGGCCCCCGAGGGGAACACGCTCGAGTACCGCTGGAACCCAAAACAACGGTTGCACTACCGATTCGATGTTTCGCAGGACCTCGAAATCCAAGACTCGGAGGGACCCCATCGAAACTATCTGAGACTCACTCAGGATTACACCCTCCAACCCGAGGCATCCTCAGACGGAACGCTGGAGCACATCCGGATGGTCTTTTCCCATCTCCAGGTCTCGATGAAGGAAGGGGTGAGCGAAGGCAGCTACAATTCGAAAGATCCAGAGGTTGGTCCGTCGGTACTCGATCGACGCCTCGCGGAGGCCTTCGGACCGATCGCCCATGCCGAAGTTAAGCTCACGCTCTCCGAGTCCCAAGAAATCGAGGCGGTCCTCGGCCTGGCCCCATTGCTGCAAAGGGTGACTCAAGCGCATACGACCAGTTTTCGTGAACTCTTTCACAGCATCTACGCGGATGACCCGATCCGCCAACTAGTCTACCTCACCCCATTTCCCCAGGGCAATTTCAAGAGCGGAAATGCCTGGCCGGTTCAAGAAACCCGGCAGTTGGGCATCCTGGGGCCGACCTCCCTGGACGGCACCGCCCAACTCCTGGGAGAGGAAATCCGTGGAGGTCGACCGGTCCACCAAATCCGTTTCATAGGAACCGCAAAAACAGCGCTCATGAAAGAGGCTATCCGCAGTCGAGCGTTTCTGCTTGAGAACGGTCAATTTGACGGACGGGCCTCCTTTGATCCGCAACTCGGCCAGTATCTCGACAGCATTGTGACCTACCACTTGGATGTCAGCCCCAACCGGCGCGTCCTTCAGAACATTCCCGACGATTCCGAAATCACCGTCACCCAGAAATACTCGACCAGGCTTCTCGAGATCGTCCCTGTGGGCCCGTAAGGTTCTCTCACTCGACGGTCAATGCCACAAGGAATGGGGCCGAGTCCCTCTCGCCACCGATCAAGTCGACAGACAGCAACTCTGAATCGGGCGAGGGAAAGGGGATCATCATTGAAAACAGTCGAACCTCACGGCCGGCCGCCGTGCCCTGGCGGTGAACGATGTTGAGCCTCGCCACTCCGTCGGCCTGCGCCGACTGCCTCCAGTCTGCCACATCCGCTCCATACACCAATTCTCGAACCAGTTCACTGCCATCGGCGAATCGAAGGCGATAGGAACCCACCACCTCTCCGTCGCCCGAGGGATAGACCGCCGAATGGAGCAAGTGCAGCCGACGTCCCCGCTGGCCCACATCAATGGCTTCAACCGCCACCGGAAACCGACGTTTGGAATTGAGATTCAACTTTGCACTGGCAACTTGCACCACTCCCCGCACATCGTATTCCACTCCTCCCAACTCACGCACTCCAGGCAACATCAATGACAAGTCATCCGAACCGACTTGGGTATAGAGCCACGAATCCTCCAGCAAACCATTGTAGGAGGGGGAAAGATCGACCAGTCCTGCCTTCGCCTCGGGATCACGGGGGGCGACGCGAATGGGAACTCGTGACTGATAGAGCGCTTCAAACCCAGCGGGTTCGACGCGCCCCCCCATCCGTGGATAGGCCGGAGCCTCCATCATGGGCAAGAGCAACGGCTCGATTTCGGAACGATAGGCGGTGTTTGCCTCAGAGAGTCGCTTCAAAACGGAGGCATGAAAGCCGGCGCTTTGATAGGCCTGGCGATCGAGCGCCGAACGCAACCCCGTATGATGCCAACCGATTCGCTGCTCAATGTCGACAGAAAACAATTCCGGGTGAGCCTCGACCAGGAGGGACCATGATTCCACCAAATTCGTCGAACTCATCTCCATGAGCTCACCCGTCACGTCTCTATTCTTCCCGGAAAGCAGTTCCGCCTCCCGAACCAAAACATCCCGAGGGCGCCGCTCCGGTTCGAGATTCCATTGAAACACCTCCGATCCAC
>DEAY01000066.1 GCA_002348345.1 Verrucomicrobia bacterium UBA2970 | reverse complement strand
TCTTCGACCGGCTTCCTATCAAAAAAGTCATCCCAATCCACCCTGAACTCCCCAAGTCGCCCCATTGGCTCGCCCTTCGTCGGCACCGACCAACCTTCCCAGACCTGCGACCCCCAGTCCGAAAAATGCCTGGCACCTGCATCCCCGCTGGCTTCCAACCTCGAAACCGTCCCCAGCACCTGGGAATTCCACAACTCCATCACCCGGTCAATGCCTTCACGAAAGCGAACCTCAACTTCCTCCTCGAGACGGTGACGCTCATCGTCTATCTGCCTGACCGCCCGTCCCGTCGCGTACCCTGTGGCCTCAGCCGGATCTTGCGCCTCCAGACGTCTCAATGCCTCGGCACTTCGAGCGGCGTGCTGCTTCTTGATTCGGTGATGTTGGAGTCCCAGCTTCTCTAACCCCGCTTTGAGCTGTTTGTCTGCCCGCTCTCGGGTTGCCTGCCAGGCCGATTCCAATCGGATCTCCGTTGCCTTTAACCGCTGTTCGGCGGCAGCTAAGTCGCGATTTCGCCCCTCGGCCGCGACCGCCTGTGCCTGCTCCAGAAGACACCGACTGCGGCCCAAGAGATCGACCACTGTTGCGGCTGGACCACGAGCCAACCAATAACCCAATCCATAGATACCGAGGCATCCCAAGCCGACGGCCAACAGCCCGGCCAGAAGTTCACCGCTCGCGATTCCCAGCCCCGACGACACTTGTGGAATGAAGGCGACCAATCCGCCCGCTCCCATGAGGAGGGAAAGGAGCAGCCATATCGAAATGCCGGCGAAGCAGCGTGACAAGAACCACCGGGACGAATTCGAAAGCGCATCCTCCAAACGGTTCAGTTCCAGGCCCAACTGCTCCTGGACCGAGTCCTCGTCCCCGCTCGATGTCTCCGGAGACCGGTTCGGCTCCTCAATCAACGAGCGTCTGAACGAGCGATAGCCCCCCATGTAATTGCCGGCACGGAACCTGAGGTCCTCAAGCCGTTCCGCCTCGAGCTGGAGACGGCTGAGAAAAGTCCGCAAGGTTTGCTCCGCAGCCTCCCCATCGGCCTCCTGGGCGCGGTTGGCCCCTAGGAGGTCTTTTTGATTTTCGTATTTCTGCTGACTCCGAGCTTGTTCAACACTCGTCTCCAAACGAGCCGTCGCTCGCTTGAGACTTTCCTCAATCCACCGGGATCGGGTTTCAATCCGATCCTTCAGCTCCGCTCGTTCCTGATCGAAACGAGCCATTGCGGACTCAGATTCCTCCGCCGCCCGCTGGCGGCCACGCGCCTTCAACAAATCGTATTTTCGCCTAATCGCTTCGAGCTCAGCATCCCGCCTGGATCGAATCTCGCCCTCCCGTTCCACCAATTGGCAGACCGACGCCCTCAACGCCTCCATCGCGGCAATGGATTCGCCAACTGTAAGGAGCTTATCCACAGTCTTTTCTCACTCTGAGCAGACGCTCATCTAGTTTCTCAATGCCATGAATCGCTCGATTGACGCCCGATTCCAGGTCCTTCAAATACTCCCCTTCAAACTCATCCGCTTTCTCGTCCCGCCAACTCACTCGAGTGGCCTCCCAGGCACGAAGCAACTCCTTGGTCAGCACCATGAGTTGGTTCTTTCCGCTCAACCGGCTCATCCGTTTCCGATCCTCTCCGAGGATTCCATCGCCTCGTCCCGACCGTCAAATTCCGATCGGGCCTCAACGGTCGCATCCCCACTCGTGGTCCCTTGATCGACAGCCACCCGAGAGGTGGTATAGCCCTCGAGACTTCGGAGGATTCGCTCCAAGTGGCGTGCCCCTTTCTTGAGATCCTGACTGAGAACCGTTCGAAGCTTTTCCACCTCCCGCGCGAGTGGTTCGACATCGCTCTGATAGCGGCGAACCCACACTTTGACCCGACGAAGTTTCTCCTCTGCCTCACGAAGCCTCCGCTTGGCGCGATGAACCGCCATTTGCTGCGCATCGTTCGCTTCTTTGAACTGCGAGAGCCGAGCGCCAAAGATCTCGTGTTGGGCGTCCTCAAGAGCCCGGGCACGACTACGCACCTGGTGCTCCCAGTAGGGCTTTTGGCGATCCTCCAACCAAACCAGAGTTCCCCGGACTTCACTATGAACCTCATCCAATACCGCCGTCGCCTTTTCCAAATAACGAATCAATCGTTGGCGAAACCCTTCCACGGCATCGACCGATTTGATTTCTGCTCGGGCTGGCATCGTTTAGCGCTGCTCTAAATAATCTTCGATCCGCTGCGCCTTGCGCAACAAAAAGGGCGTGTGCTGGTTGGACATTTCAACGAATTTCTTGAGAGCCCGCATCGTCTGCCCAAACTCTTCGGCAAACCGCTGATGCTCCTGATCCTGCCAACGATCACCCAGTGCCTTGAAGCGCGCTTCCAAAAGCGCCATTCCCTGTTCGAGCCCAGAGTTAAAACGCTTCAACTCTTTCGCGAAACGGCGTACTTCCTCCGGGTCCATGACCGCCTGCGCCATCAGTCCTTCCTTTCTCTTTGCGTCTCTAATCTCATCACGCTGTCTAGTATAGAAGCAAGGATCAGGCCCGGTAAGCGAAATTCTCCGAAAGAAAAGGCAAACGATTGACGGTGGTATCCACAGGAAGAGCGAGCGGCCCCATCCAAAGAAAACAAAGAAGCCCTGGTGGAATGGTCGTGCGCCCTGATTCAGATCAGAGGCATGTAGCCCTGCACCGTTTTCACGTGGTGGATCAGCCATTGATGCTCGACCCGGATGAGGCCCAGGCGCAGCATGGCCGGTTCGGCAATGCCCCGGGATTCCGCAACAATCATCGTTTGGACCAATACCGTTGCCATCCGACCCGCCTCCGATTCCACGACCGCGTTGGACGCCTTGACTTCGAGGCCGTTGAGGAGGGCATGATGGTCCCGAATCACTTTGGCGATTTCGGCCTGTCCCTCGAGCTGGATTTCCTCTCCAAACAGCGAAAGTCGAATCGTTGCCCCCGGAGTCAGCCGATTGACAAAGTTCAACCAAGTTTCCGGAGTCGCCTCGGAGAGGTATCGGGAGAACACATCGGCACTCTCCGAAAGCCTCATCTTGAGGCGTTGCTCGGTGGCCCACGGCTTCCAGTCCAGCCTCCCGTCAGCAACCAAAGCCCCCAGCAAGGAACATAAAAGAACGAGCGCTTTCATCCTTATCACCAAACCTTCCCGATCAGATTGGCGCGATGGACTTTTCCAAACTCTGAAACCCTTCGATTATCGCCAATCACCCAATATTCATTCGCTCCAAGCGATGTCAGCGGGGTGCTGAACCCCCCCTGATCATTGATATACGCTTCCTCCAGCCACACTCCATTGAGACAAAGTCGACCATCCATCATCAGGATTTCATCGCCCGGACCGGCGAGAATTCGCTTGAGGATGGTCACCCCGCTCTGCGCCGTTCTAATGGCCACCACATCGCCAATGGCAGGTGCCTTCCATCGATAGGCCAGCCGATCAGCGAGCAAGTATTCTTGATTCTGAAACGTCGGCAACATGCTGTTCCCACCCACTCGAAGCGGCTGAACGGTGTTCTGAACCATCATGGATCCCACCACCACGATGAGAAGCGCCCGAATCGCTCCGCACATGGAATCCTCACCAAACAACCACACCTCCCAACCCCTCACCCGGTTTCGTCGATTTGACAAAATCAAGTCCTCCCTTGATGCCCCCTGAGCAGTCACAACCGCGCTCATTTCTCTTGCCTTTCTGAATCGGGCCGTCGAAGGGGTTTCACCCTTCAAGCCTCACCCTAATGGGAGCAGCATCAAGTGTGCCTGGTTTCGATTTTAATCCTTGCCAGTACACAAAAAAGGAGGCTGGTCAAACCAGCCTCCTTGTTGTTCGAAGAATACGCTAGACGTCTATCGGGCGATGTAGAACTGAACGTCCGCAGCCGCTCCCGGGTTCACCGTGAAGGGTGAGGCGGCTCCAGCGACAGGCTCGAAGGTTCCGTCCACGGTTCCGCTTCCATGAAGCACACCCGTGTATTCGACCGTCACCGAACCATCGCCGTTCACCGTAATGCCCGTGATTTCACCCGGAACCGGCTGTCCAGGAATCGGAGGCAGGACGATCGGAGGGATCACCGGCGGCACGACCGGAGGCACGACCACCGGCGGTTCGGTCGTAGGAGGCTCCGTCGTCGGCTCTTCGGTGGCCGGGGGTTCCGTGGTCGGCGAGGCGACTTCGGCCAAGAACTCATTGGCCTGCAGCGCAATCGGAGTCGACTCATTGAATGATCCATTGTTGGTCAGATAGAAATCATCAAATTGAACCAGTCCATCCGACTCACTTCCCGAGAACGCCACTGTAAACAGCGTGTCAAGCTGCGGGAAAACGGCACCCAGATCCGCGGAACCGGCCGGGTTCCGATCCGAGGTGAATCCTTCAATCAAGGTCTTTCGATCGTCGCCAACCTTCTGGACGTGGATATTGAAGAGATCACCGTCCTCGACCGATCGATTCTCGACATCCACCCAGACGTTGTAGGTGTCCCCCTCCAAAAGGGATTCATTGATCCACTCGGGGGAGCCGTCGATCCCATCGGTGGCCATCACATCCACTCCGAACCCTTCAGAGTTGTCGAAGCGAATAAACGGACCCACATCGTTGTCGAAATCTCCCACAAATCGAATCGGCTTCTCAGACAACCCGATATTCAGAGCCAACCCATCAAACTCGGATTCCGGGTCGACGAAGGCGCGGAAGAAGAGCGTCGCCTTCTCGCCTTCCTGAATCGTCCGAGACTTCAGTTCGATGGCGTTGAGCGCCTGACCCGCCATGAAGGTCAAGGCCTGACTCTCAGGACCTTCAACAACCTCGGCAGCTCCAACCGGGTTCTTCCAGGAACCGAGTCCATTGATGTTGCCCACAGGCCATGCATCAAAATTATCGATCAGACTCCATCCCTCGCTGACACCCCCGACCGCGCTCACCTTGAGGTCAGCGGTCACCGTGTCGTTGCCTCGGGTGGCCGTCAGGGTAAAGGTCTTAGTGGCATCCATGGTCACCTCGGCACTGCCCACGCCGAATTGGGACTGGGCGGTCACATCTCCGATTCCATGGTTGATCGAGAGGGTCGCATCCGCACTGGCATCCCAGCGGATAACCACCGTGTCGCCTTCGACGGTAGCCGGGAAGTCAGCCACAAAGCTCCGAATGACGATCGGCTTAGAACGAGAGATCACTTGGGGCACGCCGTTGGCGATCACCTCTTTGATCTCGTCCTCGCTCAAGGCCCGACTCCAGATCGCGGCATCGTCCAAAAGACCGGTCACCCAGTGAGAGGCCGAGGCGCGAAGAATACCGCCAATTGACGTGTTGTTGAGGGGAAATTCGCCCTCACTCGGCCGGGGCCCGATTTCGAGGCTGTCCAGATTGCCGTCCACGTAGATTGAACGGGCTCCCTTGTCTTCAACCCAAGCAATATGGTGCCACTGGCCATCGAATGGCTCTTGCTCGGAGAAGATGTGC
>DEAY01000417.1 GCA_002348345.1 Verrucomicrobia bacterium UBA2970 | reverse complement strand
AATGGAATTCGAATGTAGACACTGGGATTGGTGCCTCGCATCGACTGCACATTGAGTTTGACGTAGGGATTGTAGTCGTAGCCGACTCCCGTCCGACCCGGCTTCCAACGGGCGTCATCAAACTCGATCTCTTTCCATCCATCCCCCAATGCATCATTCGTCGGTATTAAAGCCCTTGCGCCTGCGCCGACCGGAAGCAACACCGTTTCTGTTCCAGGCGATTCGCCCGATCCATAGCTGACGTCCTCAAACTGAGGCGGGAATTCACCCCCGAACGATGAGACCACCTCACCCTCGGGGTTGACTAACGCGAGAAACTCCCCTTTCGAATTCAAACGAAAATTGGTATGCAACGGGGCCCCCAAGTCTCGGCGATCCTTCCCTGAAGCAAAAACCACCAGGTATTGGCCCTCCCCCAACTCATAATCAGGAAACGTCCATTTCGAGGGATTGGCTTCCTGGTCCGTCAGTGCCCAACCCGACAAGTTCCAAGCACGATGATCCGGATTATGGATCTCGATCCAATCCACCCGATCGCTGTCATCATCGCTCAGGCCTCCGCGATTCAGGGCCGCAAACTCGGAGAGGATGGGTTCAGCCCGAACCAGATTAAAACCCGCTCCTAGCAACAGCAATACGAACAGAGAATCCAACAAGGCCCTTTGTTCACCTTCTCGAGTGCGCACGGTTTCCATCATTCAAATCCCTGGATTGATAGCAATCGCCAGGCCAATTAGACTCCCAATATGATCTCCCTACTCCGGTAGCCGGCTTCATCGAGCCGATCCGCGAGGTGCTCGACCTCTCGGGAAGGCACCGAACCGGCAACGCCCCATCTTTCCTCCAACGCACGCCGAACGACGGCGCTCGACCGCCCAAGATTGGTCGTAAAATCGGAGTGGGTTCGGTCCTGACGGTAGTCTGGCTGACGAGAAGGCATCAGCAGATAGCGCTCCATCAGCGGAAGCGAGAAATCGAGCAGGAACGTACCGTGAAATAATAGTGCCTGTCGCCGACGGCGCTGAGCATTTCCGGAAAACTTCTTTCCACCCAGCGTCAGGTCGGTGAATCCCCGCACTCCAATGGGATCCGAAACCAGCTTGGCAATGGCATCTCGATGACGATTCATCACGTACTCATTGGTCTTCTTGACCGAGGCCAACGCCGCCGAGCCGCTCATCGGCAATATCAACGAGTAATTGAGGCACCCGGGACCCAGCAGAACCGTCCCCCCCCCGGAAGCTCGCCGGAACACCCGCACCCCATCAGCCAGGCAGCGATCCACCCGAATCTCCGCCTCGGGCACATTGCTGTAACCGAGAACAACGCCCAGCTCCGACGCTTGCCAAAAGCGGATCGTCGGCCCCAGCTCGAGGGAATCGCAAGCCCCGAGAAGGCACTCATCAAACCTCAACTGAGCCAGAGAATCGGTCAGCCGACATTCCACCTGCTTCAACGAATCCGGATTCTCCTCGAACGAATCAGACACCTCGCCTCGAAGATCAGTCCTGCGGATAGAGAAGAACCCGATCGTGCACGATGAGGGCGAGATCGGGCCGGGCATCGCCAGTAAAATCGTCAATCACTGCCTCACGCGGTTCGGCACCCTCATTTCGTCGCGCTCGAAAGGTCCGCTCTTCGAACACAGGCCATCGATATTGGAGTCGATAACCAGCCTCTGGGTCGCCGGCAACCAGCTCGAGATGATGTTTGGAGGTCTCCAAGAAGACCAGTTCGTTAACGTTATCCCCGTCCAAATCGCCCCCGATACACTGTCGCAGAAAGGCTCCCGTCAACTGACTTTCATAGGTGCCCTCAACCTGGAACTCCGCCGACGGCCCCGAAAGCGCCTTCAAGTAGCAGGCTTGCCGAGTCCACAGGCAAAGACTTGCCGTCTCTCCCAGAAAAACGGAACCTTCGTTCAGTGCCTCAAATCCTCCCTTCGGCAACCGCAACGTCCTCGCCAGCCGCCACTGCCCGTCGGCACTGCGCTGCTGAAAGCTCAGTTGATTCATTCCCCGATCGAGAAGACAAACCTGGGCGGGCGATCCCTTCGTCGCCGGAATCCAAGCCGCGCCCGCAATTTCGGATTGAGCCGCCTCACCGTTGATCTGGAATTGAATGTGGGAGCGCCACTCCACCGCTGAAGATTCAGAGGATTTGACGGCTTCCAATACCATTCCCCGGATGGCATTCCTTTGGGGAACGATCAATTCAGGCCGCTTGTCTCCATCAAGATCGATTCGAGCCACCCAGGGTCGCTCAAGGTCTTCAGAGCCACCTCGCAAGCGGATCCGTTCAAATCGCCTCGCACCCGGATCCTGCCGCAAGATCATCGTCCTCTCGTAGGGTGCCAGCACCACGATATCCTGATGCCCATCCTGATCGGCATCATGCAGGACCAATTCCACCTCACCCGCATCAATGGCACCGTCAATCTCATACGAATCCCTCTGACCCACGGCGTCCATAACCCAAAGGCGAGTCCCAGTCTCCGTCCGAGAAAGGATAACCAACTGTTGCTGGTCTGACTCCGTCAGGGATCCCAATGCGATTCCGAGTGGCGTGCCCTCCATTCGGATGGGTTGGGGAAATCCGAGCCCGGTCGTGGGGTGCCACTGGGTCACACCCACCTGGTTCTCTGTGGCGCTGAGAACAAAAACATCGGCGGCATCATCTTGATTCCAGTCGGTTGCACGGATCTGACGAATGCCACCGTAAGCCGAATAGGCTTCCGGAGCTGAAAACGTCTGATGCTCTTTTTGTAAATACACCAAAA
>DEAY01000254.1 GCA_002348345.1 Verrucomicrobia bacterium UBA2970 | reverse complement strand
CGAGAAGGATCCACCCGAACCCGGCGAATTTTCCCTTTCGGATCATTCAAGACATTTACCGAAAACCCGTTCTCCCAGCAATGATCAATCGGAGACGGCCCTTTTTGGATTCCTCGATGGAACCCTCGCCCCCAGTCGCGGCGCCCCGGGACAAAAAAAGGCGAGCCTGAGCTCGCCTTTCAAATCGAACGGTTGGGACTGTAAGGCTATTTGGACTGACGCAAATCCTTTTCCTTGACCAGCATAGCCGCTTTTCCGATGCGTTGGCGAAGGTAGGTCAGTTTTGCCCGCCGAACCGATCCGCGGCGCTCAACATCCAATTTTTCGATCCGGGGGGAGTTGACGGGGAATACCCGCTCGATCCCCTCACCGTAACTGATGCGCCGCACTGTGAACCGCTCCGCCGCGCCGCGCCCCCGGCGACCGATGACGATTCCGGAAAATACCTGAATCCGCTCCTTCTCGCCTTCAACCACCCGGGTATGAACCCGCACGGTGTCCCCCACCGAGAATTCCAATGGTGTTTCTCGCTGATCCGGAGCCTCAATCTTCTGCAACAATTCCTGATTCATGACTTCATCTTTCGCTCTCATCGGAGGCCAAGTCGGATGCCGACCCCTTGACCAACAAATCCGGACGGCGTTCCGCCGTCAGCCTCTCCGCCATCTTCTTTCGCCACTTGGCGATTTCCCCATGGTTCCCGGACATTAACACTTCCGGTACTTTCATTCCCCGAAACTCAGCCGGACGGGTGTAGTGAGGATACTCCAGGAGTCCATCCTCACCAAACGATTCTTCCGTCACACTGTCGGCATCCCCAAGCACGCCCGGAATCAACCGGGTGACCGAATCGATCAAAACCATCGCCGGCAGGGCCCCATTGGTCAGCACGTAATCCCCAAGCGAGACCACCTCATCGACCAACCCCTCGCGAATTCGCTCATCAAACCCTTCATAGCTCCCACAAAGGAGGATCAAATGATCCTGCTTCGCCAAACTCCTTGCCGTCTCTTGTCGATACGGCTCGCCCACCGGTGCCAACATGATCACTTTAGCACCCGGGCTTCGAAGCGATTCAACCGCCTCGAACACAGGCTCCGGTTTCAAAACCATCCCTGGCCCCCCACCGAAGGGACGGTCATCCACCGTGCGATGAGCGTCATGGGCGAAATCCCTGATATCGGTGATTCGCAACTCCAGGTAGCCCCCTTCTCGCGCCCGCCGGAGAATGCTTTCATCCAAAGGCCCGTCAAACATGGACGGGAACAGTGTCAAAACATCCACTCTCATGGAGATTGGCCCGCTCATCGCCCCACCCCTTTCCAGGGGGGGGATTTCCCCGAGTGTTCCCCGGAGGTCGTCGGCTCCCTATTCCTCGGAGCCGCCCTCAGAGCCACCCTCGTCGGGATCGTCCTCCAGCACCTCGAGCGCGCTCCGTGCCCCTTGCTTGGCACTCCCCACTTGGAGCAAGGCCCGGATCGCATTAATGGTGTTGCCCTGCTTCCCGATCACCTTGCCCATGTCGGAGGGGTGCAACCGCAGTTGGTAGACCGTTATCCCGTCTCGTTCCGTGGAGCCAATCACCACGGCCTCGGGCCGCTCGACCAACCCCTTCACCACATATTCGAGAAATTCCTGCATGCGTTGTTATCCCTTGGGGGATCGACGACCGCGCTCCACCCCTATTCGGTGGCCGGCGACTCCTCCGTCACAGCCGCTGCCGCTGCCGCCTCACGCTTGGCGGCTCGAATGAAACTCTTCACCGTATCGGAGGGGATGGCCCCATTTCCGATCCAATACTCGACCCGCTCCATGTCCATCGACACCTTGTCCTTGATGCGGGCAGGATGGTAGATCCCAATCTCCTCAATAAACTTGCCATCGCGGGGACTCCGACCATCAGCGACCACCACCCGAAACACCGGATGGTTTCTTGCCCCCACACGTTTGAGACGAATTTTTACTGCCATAATGTCATCAATTTCACGCGTTCAGTCACGATCGCCAGGAAGGGCGTCAATTTCCACTGCGGAAAAAGGAACGCAGAAGGTAGACAGGTCGACCCGACATAGCAAGTCCTCATTTCACTTTTTGAAGCACCCGATTCGAGGGAGGCGTCGAGGCATGGGAGGGCCTTTTTCCTCAAGTCCCGGATGGAATCAGAGAGCCCGTCGAGCGGCATCCGTCCCCTCTCCAATGCATCCCGCCGCACGGTCGGGATGCCTCATCCGCACAACCTAGGCCGCCATTCCCATTCCATCCACTCGATTCTTTGGTTGACTTTAATCCGGAATTCAATACATAAGTAACCAACTTAAGTTACTTATGTTTAAACTCGCTTCCAACCCGAGCCCGATGCTCCTTGACGGTCCTCTCTGCCGTTGAGACCTCCCGGCCCCTCGAGTGCCTTCACCGTTTTCAGTGAGTTCACCTCCGAAAAGCTTATCATCTCAGGCAGCGCTGTCGACGAAAGCCGGCTTGGACCAGGCAAGCGGCGGGCTTGAGCCGATGCGCCCGCAAGACCGAGTGGCCTGGGCGATCGATGAATTTGGTGACCAATTGGTCCTTTCCTCCAGTTTTGGGGCTCAAGCGGCGGTTTGCTTGCACATGGTCACGACGCTAAAGCCGGAGGTTCCCGTCATTCTGATCGATACCGGATATCTGTTTCCCGAGACCTACCGCTTCATTGACGAGCTCACCGATAGACTCAGCATCAATCTGAAGGTCTACCGATCACATTTGAGTCCGGCTTGGCAGGTGGCCCGTTACGGAAAACTCTGGGAAAAGGGCCTTGAGGGGATCAACCAGTATAATCAGATGAACAAGGTCGAGCCAATGAAACGAGCCCTGGCAGAGCTCCGGGCGAGGGGCTGGATCGCTGGACTTCGCCGCTCCCAATCAAGCTCTCGCCACGAAACGCCGATTCTCGCCCGTGACGGCAATTGCATCAAGATTCATCCGATTGTCGATTGGACGGATCGCGACGTTTATCAGTATCTCAAACGACACGACCTCCCCTACCATCCCCTCTGGCACGAAGGTTACCTTTCCATCGGGGATGTTCACACCACTCGAAAGGTCGATGCGGGAATGAGCGAGGAGGACGCAAGGTTTTTTGGACTGAAGCGTGAGTGCGGCTTGCATGAGGGAGTCAATACTGACTTCAGCATCTAGATGAGCGAATCGCCCGCCAACATTCACCCCACCTTTCAGCGCCTGCAATCCCGAGAGAGCAAGGAGCGGCTGATCGGCCAGTCCGGATTGGTGATCTGGTTGTTCGGGCTCTCCGGCGCCGGCAAATCGACGATTGCCGAGGGCCTCGAAAAACGACTCCACGCTGAGGGCCGGCTCACCCAACTCCTTGATGGGGACAACATCCGGGCCGGGCTCAACCGAAACCTCGGCTTTTCGGATGCCGACCGCGAAGAGAACATCCGACGAATCGCCGAAGTCGCCAAGTTGCATGCCCAGGTCGGGGTGGTCACCCTGGTGTCGTTCATCACCCCGAAACGGCACTTCCGACAAAACGCACGAGCGATCATCGGTGCCGACGACTATTTTGAGGTTTACGTCCACTGCCGCTTCGAGACCTGCGAGTCCCGGGATGTCAAAGGTCTTTATGCCAAGGCCAAACGCGGCGAAATCCCGCAGTTCACCGGAAGGGACTCGGCCTTCGAGACTCCCGACGCGAGTGCCCCCGCCGATCTCGTTCTGGAGACCGACGAGGAAACGGCTGAGGCGTCCGTCCACCGGCTCCACCAGGCCATCCTTACGAGGATTCGATTTCCCAAGACCCATCATGCATAACTACACGCTGTCCCACTTAAAGGCCTTGGAAGCCGAGGCGATTTATGTGATTCGCGAAGTCGCGGCTCAATTCACGAAACCGGTCCTCCTCTTCTCCGGAGGAAAGGACTCGATCACACTGCTCCGTCTGGCTCAAAAAGCCTTCTCACCCGCCAAGCTCCCCTTTCCCCTGCTCCACATCGACACCGGGCACAATTTTCCCGAAACCCTCGATTTCCGGGACCGGCTGGTTGAACAAACCAAGTCGAGGTTATTGGTCCGGACGGTTCAGGAGTCGATCGATCGGGGGCGGGTCGCGGAAGAGAAAGGCGCCAATGCATCCCGCAACGCGCTCCAAACCGTAACCCTCCTCGACGCCCTGGAGGAATTGCAATTCACGGCGGCGCTCGGGGGTGCCCGAAGGGATGAGGAAAAAGCAAGGGCCAAGGAACGATTCTTTTCCCACCGTAACGAATTCGGCCAATGGGACCCCAAGAACCAACGGCCCGAATTGTGGAACCTCTTCAACGGGAAAATGGGAATCGGCGAACACTTTCGCGTCTTCCCCCTGAGCAATTGGACCGAAATGGACGTGTGGCAGTATATCAAGCTCGAACAACTCGAGCTTCCCACCATCTACTTCACTCACGATCGTGACGTCATCGAACGAAACGGTGTGCTTCTCGCCCACTCGGAATACATCCAGGTGGGCGACCATGAATCCGTGCGTTCCACCCGCGTTCGATTTCGCACCGTGGGCGACATGACCTGCACCGGCGCCGTCGAGTCCTCGGCGAACTCAATCGACGATATTATCGACGAGGTCGCCTCCGCGCGGGTCACGGAACGAGGGGGTCGGGCCGACGACAAGCGCTCGGAGACCGCCATGGAAGACCGAAAAAAAGACGGCTATTTCTAATCACGAACCATTTTTCGAATGAGCCAGAACAAAGGTTACCTGGATATGGACCTGCTCCGCTTTACCACGGCGGGCAGTGTCGACGACGGCAAAAGCACCCTCATCGGCCGACTCCTCTATGATAGCAAATCCATCTTCGAAGACCAGTTGGAGGCGGTCGAGGAGTCGAGCAGGCAGCGGGGCGATGAAATCGTCAATCTGGCCCTCCTCACCGACGGCCTGAGAGCTGAACGCGAGCAGGGGATTACCATCGACGTGGCCTACCGGTATTTCGCCACCCCCAAACGAAAGTTCATCATCGCCGACACCCCTGGCCATATCCAATACACGCGAAACATGGTCACCGGAGCGTCAACGGCAAACCTGGCGATTATTCTCGTCGACGCGCGAAAAGGGGTGGTCGAACAGACCTGTCGACACTCCTTCATCGCCTCACTGCTCCAGATTCAGCACATCATTGTTGCAGTGAACAAGATGGATCTGGTG
>DEAY01000421.1 GCA_002348345.1 Verrucomicrobia bacterium UBA2970 | reverse complement strand
AGCCCTCCAACGGCGCTACGAGACTTCGCTTCATCAGATGGAGTAGGACCACCACCAAAGCATCCGACGCCTTTTCAAGCACAACATCTTCAACGTGGACATCCCCGCGCAATCGATCTTGCACGACGACCTCTTCACCGAACGCACCTGGCAGGTTTTGGGACTTACCAAAAAGCAAATCATCTCAACCGCAGCCATTCTCGGAGGCGGCCTCGGCGTACAACTCGATCTCGCCGCTGCCGGGTTAACGTTCGGCCTCTTCACCGTTTCCGGAGCGATCGCGGGTGCGACCACCGCCTGGCTAAAGGGAGAGAACCTGGCCCGAACCCGAATCAAGAAACAAGAAATCGGGGGCATCATGGTCACGGTCGGCCCCAACACCAATCCGCAATTCCCCTTCATCCTCCTCGATCGCGCCATGTTGTACTTTCAACACGTCTCAAACTGGGCCCACGCCCGATCCAAACCTGCGGACCCGGAGCAGGCCGATCTCTCGATCGCTGAACATGGATTCACCAGTGACTGGACCAAGCAACAACGCCAAACCGCTACTCAATTGATTTACGAAATCAATCGAAACGCCTCCTACGAAAAACAGGCGGAAGCGGAACGGCGTTGCCGGCAGATGCTCGAGAAGGCCCTCTTAGCGATCTCACGCCCCGAAGAAACGGACCACGAGGAATAGCAACGTCAGTCTTCGGGCAATCGATGCCGTGACACGAAGTTTCCTCAACAGCTCGGCCAAGCCGAACCCTTTCCTTCGCCGCTTGGCATTTGACAGCCACGTCCTTGGTCTCATGATCCCTCATTCATGGATGTGCTCATTGACACCGATGTTGATTTTGACGACTACCTGGCCATCCTCTACCTGTTGGCCCATCCGGACGTCAACGTGGTCGGCATATCGGTCACCGGCTGTGGAGCCGCCCACCTTGAGAAAGGATTCGCCAATCTGCGAAACCTGCTCACCGTGTTCGATGAGCGCGTTCAAGGGTTGCCCGTGCTCCGAGGAGCCAAGGCACCGCTTCGTTACAGCAACGTTTTTCCCTCCTGGGTTCGAGAACCAGCCAACGCCCACTACAACATCCGATTCCCCTCACTTAACCCCAGCCCCCCGCTTCCGGGAAGGGCTTCGGACTGGATCGCCACCACATTGAAAAGGCGGAGCGAACCTCTCGACATCCTCCTTCTTGGCGGAGGGACCAATCTTGCCCTCGCCTTCCAGCAACTCACCGTGGAGGAGCGCAGGCGATCCATTCGGCGCATCATCATGATGGGGGGAAACCTGCTCCCCGAGTATGTCGATCCAGGCGCACGAGGCAACGTGTTGGACACGCTCGGTGCCACACCCTATTACACCAACCAGGTTGCGGAATGGAATATCTTTATCGACGTCAAAGCGGCTCAAGACGTCATTGAATCGGGAATCCCGGTTGAACTGATCACTCTCAACGCCTGCAACGACGTGCCGATCACGGCCCCCCTCGTCGATCAACTGAGGAGGATCGACACCCTTCCCGCGAAACTCATCTGCGACATCCTGGACCACCCCGAGATCCAAAAAGGGATTGATTCCCACCTTCATTTCTGGGACCCACTGGCGGCGACGGTGTTGGTCAAACCTTCACTGGTGAAAACACAACGGTTTTCAGTTCGGATCGAGCAGGCGCTGAATGAAGAGCACGACACGTCGGGGAAAGTCATCATTGACGACGACCACGGTTCCACGATTACGATCGCGCTGAGCGCCGACCGGGAGGCAGTCATTGAAGAATTCGTGACGCCGATCAAGGCCTTTCGCTGAGACCGCCCTCCCAACCGATGCGCCCTTCAAGCTCGAAGCAAGCCCCCGCTTCGTTCCCCCTCAATCCGGGTTCCCGAAAATCTCGCCACTCCTTAGGGAGGATGGCTCCCCGATCGGATCGACGGCCTACTGCCCTTCGCGATCGTCCTTTGCGCTTCCGAGCAGTCCTCCGGCAACCGCTCCCGTGCCCGCACCGATCGCAGCTCCTTCCAACCCGTGACCCGATTGGTGGCCGATCACCCCACCGACCAACGCGCCAATCGCGCCTCCGGCGACGGCTCCCGTCTTGGTATTGGGCCCGGTGTTGGAACAACCCTGGAGCGAAAGAACGGCAATGAGAATCAGGCTGGGACAGATCAGTTTCTTCATCAATTGAGATTGGTTGAGTCGCTTGATGAGGAGTCCACCCATTCCCCGGCCCAAACCTCCTCACGCATCCGGACCTGTCTGGAACAGCGTATCGGAGATTCCCTTGCCGGGCAAGATTGCCTTCGAATATTTGCCCGGACTGGTCGTGATTGGAAAAGGGGGCGGCACCTCACTCATGCCAAAGCGACTCCCATGTCCGTGGGCTCGCTCGGTCTGCGTCGGCGCCATCAATGCTTTGAGCGCCTCCAGTCGCTCTGAAGATTCCCGAAGGGTTTGAACAAATGCCCCTTCAGTTTGACGATGTTTCCATGGTTTCTTTCCGATTCCCATGGGAATTGAGACTCACTCTCACAAGGAGAACCTTTTTCCTCGTTTTCTACATTCACCCTTTCAAGCTCCGCCCCCTTCTCAAATCACAGCCAACCTCCCCTTTCCAGTCTTTGGGTACTTGAAGCCGATTCTCTCCCCGCCTAACCTCCCGTCGTGGATTGGTTAAGCGACAGGCAATGGTTCTCCGGCGCGGTCCTTCTCTATGGCGCAAGCATGTTTTACTCGGTTTTTCTTTGGCGACGGGGATTTCGCCAAGACAACCGGGTGAACTATTTTGTCCTCCTGACAGCATTCATCCCCCATTCGCTTGCCCTGGTCTCCCGAGGTTTTTCCTTGAATCAATGTCCGGTCACCAACTTGTTCGAGGCAACCGCATTCATCTTATGGACAATCACCGGAGCCTACCTCGTCTTCGGAATCTGGCCGAAAGTGCGATTCCTAGGCGCCTTTGCCTCTCCCCTCCTGTTTGCCGCGGGCATCTTTGCCCTCATGCCGGGGCTTGATCAGCAATCGGAGCGTCCTCAATTCATCAATGGGACCGTCAGCCTCCACGCCACGTTGATCCTTCTCTCTTACGGCACCTTCGGCCTCAGCGCGGTCGCCGGCACCATGTTCCTCTCGCAGGAACACGATTTGAAATTCAACAAACTGCGGGCGATCCTGTCATCGCTTCCCCCCATTGAGCGTCTGGACCGGTTGATCGCTCGCCTCCTCT
>DEAY01000150.1 GCA_002348345.1 Verrucomicrobia bacterium UBA2970 | reverse complement strand
TTTCGGGGGCCTCTAGGAGCATGGATTTCCATCTGGGGCGCCATCGCAATGGTCACCTCGGCCCCATTCGACGATTGGTGGCACAATGCCTACGGCCTTGATGTCGAGATTCTCAGTCCGCCTCACATCGTGCTGGCCCTCGGAATGTGGGCCATCGTGTTGGGTGCCATGATCATGGTTCTGCGCTACCAGAACACCCTCCAACAAGGGCATGCCTCGCTCGGGAAATGGTTTTTTCTCTACGCCGCCGGAGTCCTCGTGGCCATGGACGCCACGGTCAAGATTGAAATGAGCTTCCCCAACCACCAGCACTCACTCCTCTTCTACCAGGTCTCCGCAACCGGATTTCCGCTCTACCTCGCCGCCTTTTCACGAGCATCCCGTTTCCGCTGGGCGGCGACCACCATTGCCCTCGTCTACATGGCGATTTACGCCGGAATGCTCTGGATTCTGCCCCTCTTTCCTGGAGAGCCCTTACTGGGACCGATCTACCATCACGTTGATCACTTTGTCCCCCTCCCGTTTCCCCATCTCCTCGTTGTTCCAGCGATTGCCTTCGACCTGCTTCGACTCCTACTGGGCGAACGCAGCGGGATGTGGGTGGATTGGGGTCGAGCGCTGGCCTATGGGAGTGTCTTTCTCGTCCTGTTCGTTGCCGTCCAATGGCACTTTGCCGAGTTCATGTTGGCCCCCGCAGCGGAAACTCATTTTTTCGGAGCGAATCAACATTGGGGCTACTCCGATTCTCCCGGGCCCGGTCGCCATCGGTTCTGGCACGCCGTTCCATTCGACCTCGGCCGACCGGAGGTACGAAAAGGATTCGTCATCGCCCTCCTTCTCTCCTGTCTGTGTAGCCGCATCGGTTTGTTCGCTGGCACTTGGCTTAGGAAGGTCCAGCGCTGACCCCGCGATTCACCCCCATGAGAAGCGATCTTCCTCATTCTTTCCGCGCGGCGAGGGCTGTTCGGAGCAGTCCGTGGATCCTCATCGGCCTCCTGAGCCTCTTCACGGTCTCTTCTGCCAACGGCCATGTCGGCACTCAGAATGTGATCTTCGAAACCCAGGCGGGAGAGTATCCCCTTCGAATCACCATCCGGCCCCCTGAGGTCGTTCCCGGCTTGGCGGAGATCTTTGTCCGCCTCCACGAGGGAAAAATCGACCGTATCTCGGCCCTCCCCGTTCGATTCAATACCGGACGGGAAGGGGCACCTCCTCCCGACGAAGCACGACCCGTCGCCAATGTGCCCGGCCTCTTTCGAACCGAGCTCTGGTTTATGGAGCCGGGCGCCTATTCCGTCATCATTGAGATTGAGGGAGATCGCGGAACGGGTGAAGTGATGATCCCCTTCGATGCCATCGCGACTCGAACGCTCGCGATGTCACGCGTCCTGACACTGATCCTGATCGGTTTGGGCGTTCTCCTTATCGGACTGGCTTCCAGCATCGTCGGCGCCGCGGTTCGACAAGCGGTCCTTCCCCCGGGAGCGAGTCCGTCTCATCTCCGTATTTGGGGATCCCGGGCCGCGACCCTCGGTCAATTCCTGTTGGTGCTCGGCCTCGTCTTCATCGGGAGGAACTGGTGGAAGGCGGAGGAACGGGAATACCGGAACCGCCGACTCTATCAACCAATGCAGGTTGAAGCGAGTTTGCCGGAGGCCCAACCTTCCCAATTGCGACTGCATATCTCAGATCCCCGTTTTCGCAATGGCTCTCCCCTTCTTCCCGATCACGGAAAGCTCATGCATCTCTTCCTTGTCGATACGCAGTTTCAATCCTTCGCCCACCTCCATCCCACCCGCACGGCCTGGGACGTTTTTCAGAGCGACATTTCCGCTTTACCCGAAGGCCGCTACTGGATTTTTGCCGACCTCACTCATGAGACGGGCTTTAGCCACACCCTGACCAACCTCATTCAAATCGTGAAGTCCCCCAATGCGCCCCTGCCCGAGATTCGCTACCAAGATCCCGATGACTCATGGCACTCATCGGCATCCCCTCCCCCCTCGGACGCACCCCCTGAATTCGCCATTCATCTTCTCAATCACCAACCGTTCAAGAGGGATCAGGAAACGGAGCTGCTCTTTACCGTCCGTCATGCCTCAGGAAGGCCTGCGCCACTGGAACCCTACATGGGCATGAAAAGCCACCTCATCTTGATGAAGCACGACGCCAGCGTGTTCAACCATCTTCATCCCAGCGGCACGATTTCGATGGCCTCGCTTCAAGCCTTTGAGGTTCGTCTCGCTGGCGACCGCCCCGCCGAGATCGCTTACCGGAGAATCGACCCCTATTGCGAACTCCCTTCGGTCGAAGAAAGCCAGGACCGGTGGCTCCAATGGGAACGATTGAAGCCTGGATCAGATCTCACCTTTCCCTACACTTTTCCCCAGATCGGGCGCTACCAAATCTGGGTTCAGGTGAAGGTGGCAGGCCAAGTCCTGACCGAGTCCTTTGAGATCAAGGTTGAGGCATCGGCTCCCCTGGACTGAGTCCGCTCCTGCCCCAATTCCTCATCACGGAAAACTTGAGCATTCATTCCCCGGTCACTTAAGCTCCTGTCATGAGACGACAAGGCTTTGCCTCGGTTCTATGTTGGCTCCTGCTGATGCAGGGAGCGCCAAACGCTTGGGCCGCTCCGTTTCGGGCCGCCATTGCCGTCCGCCAGGTGACCCCAGATCCGCTTCTGCCGGTCTCCGGCGGGGTGGGACCGAGTCATCCGGTCACGGAGAAGCGGGGTGACCTGACAGTCCGAGCCTTGGTCATGGAGTCCGGCGAAACGCAAGTCGCCATCCTGAGCACTGACTTTTTGGGCTTACCCGGAGTCATCGGCAATCGGATCCGAGCGGCTTGCCCAGCCATTCCTCCCGACCAAATCCTCATAGGGGCAACCCACACTCATAGTGCGCCAGATCTCTACGGTTTTCCCGATGGTCTGGGGGGCTTTGCGATCGATCTCAGCTACGCGGAGCGAGTTGTCGATCAGGCTGCCCAGGCCATTCATGAAGCCCTTTCAAAGTTGCGCCCCTCTCAGATTCGTACCGCGACCGGAGAGGCACGGGGAAAGATTGCTTACAACTACTATGCAGAACAACTCTACGATCCTCGCTGTACGGTGGTTCAATTCCTCGGTGAGAGAGCAACGCCCTTCGCCACTCTGGTGAACTATGCCATTCATCCCGAAGTGCTTGGCGCGGGTGCCGGCATCATCAGTCCAGACTTAATCGGCCCCCTCTACAACCGGATCACTTCCCAGGGCGGAGGAATCGGGATTTTCATGAACGGCGCTCTCGGAGGCATGGTCACCGCCGACAATCGGAGTGAAAATGGAGGCGATCAACGAATCTGGTCGGAATGTGTCCGCATTGGGACCCTGCTGGCCGATGAGGCCCTTCGAATCGTCTCCCAGGCTCCCGTCCAACCAAATCCCAGTCTGAGGATTGAGAGCCAATTGATTCGGTTTCCGGTCGATTCTTCTCTGATCTGGCAAATCATGCAGGGCTCACCCCTCGGTTACCCAAAGAGCGAACGACGGGAGATCGCCACCACGCTCAACCTCGTCAATCTGGGGAATACCCAAATGTTAACCATCCCGGGGGAAGCGCTCCCCAACATCGGATACTACCTCAAACGCCATATGAAGGGTGACCACAACTTGCTCCTCGGTCTCACGAACGACGCCTTCGGATACATCCTGACCCGGGTGGATTGGGGAAGCTTCAACCGATACGATTACATCTCTCGCACTTGTCTGGGAGAGCAAACCGGCGAAATCCTGATCGCCGAAGCTCTCAAGCTGATTGCCTCCACCCCCGCACCGGCATCCGAATAGTCTTCCTTCCTTAGCCAGTAAGCCTCGGGACCCAGGGCGTCATCCCATGACGCCCTCGATCCTGTTTTCCAGGGATGACAAACCTTCATCGGATTCCTATTCTCTTATGTCGTCTGAAGCCACACCCTTTCATGGAAACTCAACTTCGAACCCTCGTCATCCTCGCCCTGATCGTTCCCCATCTCGGTTTTGCAAGCGACGTGTGGCTTCATCAAGAATTGGACTCCCGCTACCTCTCGGAAGGCGCCAGTTTTGGCGACCTGGACGGCGACGGGAATGGAGACCTGATCAGCGGTCCCTACTGGTACGCGGGACCAAACTTCGACGACCGATTCACCCTCTATCCTCCAAAACCGGCCCGACAGGATGCCTTCAGCGACAACTTCTTCAGTTTTGTTCATGACTTCAATGGAGACGGCATGAACGACGTCTTGATCATTGGATTCCCTGGCACTCAAGCCACCATTCACCTCAACCCAGGGAACCCGAGGAACGCCCAGACATGGTCCACCTACGAGATCGCCAATCCGGTCGGGCATGAAGCCCCCACGCTGGTTGATCTGATTCCAGGCCGATTGCCCGAGTTGGTCTGTTCCCGGAACACCGCTTATGGATACTATCAAGCCGGCTCCGATCCCCTCGAACCATGGGAGTGGCATCCCGTCTCCGTGCCCGGGTTAACCCATCAATCATTCGGTCACGGCTTGGGAGTGGGTGATCTCAACGGGGACGGGCGGCCCGACCTGATCGATCGCCATTCCTGGTGGGAACATCCATCACAGCCCCGTCACTCGCCGTGGACGCAGCGGCCTTGGACACGATCCCGCTTTCCCGGCGGCGCCCAGATCCTGATTCAGGATGTGGATTCCGATGGGGACGCCGACATCATCACTTCCCTCGCGGCACACGGCTACGGGATTGCCTGGTTCGAACAACTCGATCTCGAGACCTTTGCTCGCCACGATATCATCGGGAAGTCGTCCACCGAGAATCCCTACGGCGTCGCCTTCTCGCAAGCCCACGGCATGGCTCAAGCAGATATCGACCAAGATGGCGTGGTCGATTTCATCACCGGAAAGCGCTGGAAGGGTCACAATGGGAGCGATCCCGGCGCTCATCAGGAACCGGTGGTCTATTGGTTTCGGTGTGTTCGCCGGCCTGAAGGAATCGAATGGATTCCCCATCTCATCAGCAACCAAAGCGGAATCGGCATGAGCGTCACGATCGCGGATGTCGATGGCAACGGCCTCCCCGATGTCATTTCAGCCAACAAGCTCGGCCTCACCATCCATCGACAGCAGAACGACCCTTCCCGTCAGGCCACAGCTCGCTGGAAGGCGCCCGATGACCGACGCCAGGACGACTATCAAACCGGGCTTTCCGCCCCAGAAGCCTTGAGACGGATCCAATTGCCACCCGGATTTGAAGTCGACCTCATCGCCTCGGAGCCGGACATCGCTCAACCCATCGCAATGTGCTTTGACGCGAGGGGAAGAATCTGGATCCTCGAAGGGCACACCTATCCCACCCGTGCCCCTGAGGGTCAGGGAAAGGATCGCATTCTCATCCTCGAGGATCGCAATCGCGACGGCAACTTTGACCACCAAAAGGTGTTTGTCGAGGGGATCAACCTGGGCAGCGGGCTGGAGCTTGGTTTTGGAGGAGTCTGGGTCGGGGCGGCGCCTGACTTGCTCTTCTATCCCGACGCCGACGGCGATGACCGGCCCGACGCCCAACCCACCGTCCTTCTGGATGGCTGGGGTTATCAGGATACCCATGAAACCCTGAACAGTTTCACCTGGGGGCCGGATGGTTGGCTTTACGGGTGCCACGGCATCTTCACCCATTCCAATGTGGGCCGCCCCGGCACCGCCGAGGCCGACCGAACCCCACTCAACGCCGGGGTTTGGCGCTATCATCCCATCCGGCACGAGTTTGAAGTCTTTGCCCACGGCACGAGCAATCCCTGGGGGATCGATTTCAACGAAACCGGAGACTTCTTTATCAGTGCCTGCGTCATCCCCCATTTCTTCCACATGATCCAAGGCGGCCGCTACATCCGGCAGGCCGGTCAACATTTCAATCCGTTCACCTACCGAGAACTCGACTCCATCGCGGACCACGCCCATTATGCAGGCCCGATCCAAGAACACGCATTCTGGGGTGACAACAAAATCACCCGGCCGCCTGCACCCGCCGCCACGTCGACTCTCGGCGGGGGGCATGCCCACAGTGGATTGGCCATCTATCAGGCAGCGAACTTCCCGAAACCATTCCGCGGTCAGCCCTTCTTCAGCAACCTCCATGGGCATCGCCTCGTAAGGGAATCTCTCCAGAGGGACGGCTCCGGGTATGTGGCACGACACCAACCCGATTTTCTCTTCACCCAAAACCACGACTTCATCGGAGTAAGCCTGATGCTGGGACCCGGAGGGGCCCTCTACTTCTCGGACTGGGTCGACCCCCAAACTTGTCATCATCGCAACGATGAGATGTGGGACCGCTCAAACGGGAGGATTTTCCGTGCTCGCTACGGCCCGGTCCAATCCACCCGACTCACGCTTCCGATGGAATCGGACCGGGAACTGGTTCAACACCTCGCTTCTTCCAATGCGGTTATCGCCCGGCACGCTCAGCGAGTGCTCCAGGAGCGGTCGGCGGCAGAAAGGTTCCAAGCGAAGGCCCTGGGTCAGGCACTCAAGAGCCTCGAACAAACCCACTTCACCAACAAAACCATTCGCCTGCGAGTGCTGTGGACGTCCCATGTGTGCGGACTGCTTACCCCTGACGACCTGCTTCAGCACCTCACCGATTCTGATGAGCACATTCGAGCCTGGACGGTCCAATTCCTTGGAGAATCCAAAAGACCGTTGGAACCATTGGTCCTAAATCATCTTGCCACCCTTGCCGCCGAGGAGGAGTCACTCGTCGTGCAACGCTATTTGGCCTCACTTCTCCAACGTCTTCCGCACCATCAGCGCTGGCCCCTCGCCAACGCCCTGCTCCGACACCAGGGATCCCGGCACGACCGCAATCTTCCGAGCTTGATTTGGTACGGGATTGAACCGCTGATCGAAGTCGATCTGAACCGGACCATGGCGATGGTGGAGTCGAGTGGCTGGGGACAACTCCGGGCGTTTGCCACCCGCCGGGCCTCGGCCACCCCGGACGGCCGAAACGCTCTTCTGGCATCCTTAGTCAACGCCTCCGATGCGGTAGCCTACCAACAAACGGGTCACAACCTGCTCCAGGCCATGAGCAATCTTTCCGCCATCCCGACCCCAGCCGGTTGGCCGGCCGCCCGCGCGCGGGGCGAGGCGTTGGTTGAAACCAACGCCGACTTAAGCGAGGTCTTGAACCGGCTGGGAGTGAGATTCCAAGACGCAGACTTTTTCCCCTACTGGCGATCCCAACTTCAGAAACCAGGTCGCCCCGCAGTACGGCTGGAAGCCCTTCGCCTCCTCCAACTGGGGGGAGACCCGCAACTCGGTGCCTTGGCACGTCCCCTTCTTCGTCAACCGCGCCTTCGAGGCACCGCCCTCCGAGCCCTCCGGTCGGCACCGGGACCGGAAACCGCCCGGGCCTTGGTTCAACAAGTCGATTCAATGACCGCCGCGGAGCGGACCGAGACGATCCAACTTCTCGCATCCCATCCTGAAATGGCGCTCGTCCTTCTCGAAGCCGTCGAGGCCAAAATGCTGCCAGCGGCCCTCGTTTCGCCGACGTTGCTCGATCAGTTTGCCAGACTCAACCACCCCCAAGTCTCCGCATTGATTGACAAGAACTGGATTCGGGGAGCCCGGGAGCTCGATCGGGAATCACTGGAGGAGGCCATGAACGAGTGGAATCGAAAACTGAATCCGGCCGTCCTCTCGGCCGCCGACGCCTCCCGAGGGCGCTCTCTCTACCGCCAACTGTGCGGTCAATGCCATGAACTCTTCGGGGAAGGGATCGCTCTGGGACCGGACCTGACCGGATCCAACCGGTCCAATCTGAGCTACCTCCTGGAGAATGTCCTCACCCCAAGCGCGGTGGTGGGGATGGATTACCTTGTGCAGGTGTTCAAACTCAAGGACGGAACGGTCGTGAGCGGCCTCGTCCGTGATCAAACACCTGACCGGATTCGGGTGGCTCTTCCCGGAGGCACCCACGTCGATCTCCGTCGAGGCGACATCATCAGCCAGGAACGGACTCAAACCTCACTCATGCCCACCGGACTTTTCGACGGGCTTCCTCTCGACCAGATCGCCGATCTCGTTCGTTATCTTCAAAGCCCAAAGCCGCCCACGGCGAACGGGATCCCGTGAAGCTGCCCACCCGGTTTTCCGTCCTTGAAACGATCGTCCTCGTTCGGAAACCCCATCCCGCTTCTCACCAACCCAATAAGGAATTGATCCCCCTGCCTCACCGCAGCGCCTGTGCCACCGCCTCCGCACAACGCCTCCCGTCAAGGGCGGCACTGACGATGCCGCCCGCATAACCGGCCCCTTCGCCACAAGGAAAAAGCCGATCCAGTTGGGGATGCTGTAGCGTCTCCTCATCTCGGGGCACCCGAAGGGGCGAGCTGGTCCGCGTCTCAAACCCTACCAGCAAGCCTTCCTCCCCGGCATATCCTTCCCGATTCTGGCCAAACCACTGGAGTCCCTTTTGCAACCGTTGCACCATTGACGGGGGAAGAAGCTGGTCGAGTCTCGCTGAATTCACGCCAGGAAAATAACTCGTGGAGGGCAACGATTCGGAGGCTCGGCCCGCGATAAAGTCGCAGACTCGCTGTGCCGGAGCCCGCTGCCCTCCCCCTCCCGCGGCTTTCGCCTTTCGCTCGAGCTCTCGCTGAAAGGCAAGTCCGGCCAGCGGACCGAATTCTTCTTCGTAGGCGTTGGTGTCCTCGGGGTGAACACTGACCACAAAGCCACTGTTGGCAAAGGGCGAGTCGCGCTTTGAGAGACTCATCCCATTGACCACCACCTCGTCATCGGAAGTCGAAGCAGGAACAATGAATCCTCCTGGGCACATGCAAAACGAGTGGACCCCCCGCTTTCGCACGGTTGTCGCCAACTGGTAGCTGGCGGCCGGCAATTGAACCGGACGTCTCTCGCTCCGAGGAATCCGATACTGGAGCTGATCAATCAGTCCCTGAGGATGCTCAATCCGCATTCCCATGGCGAAGGGCTTACGTTCCAGCAACAGTCCGTGGCGCTGAAGAAGCCAGTAGATATCCCGGGCGGAATGGCCGGTCGCCAAGATGACCGCGTCTCCCGCGATCTCTCGACCATCCCGGGCCACGACCCCCCTGATCCGACCGCCCTCTTGCATGAAGTCCGTGACTCTCGTTTCAAAACGAACCTCTCCCCCGGATGCCGTCAACTGGCGCCGGAGGCTCATCACCACCTTGGGCAATCGGTTCGATCCAATGTGGGGATGTGCATCGATCAGGATCTCAGATGGCGCTCCATGAGCAACCAGTGCCTCGTAGACCTCGCTCACCGGACCCCGCTTCTTGGCGCGGGTATAGAGTTTTCCGTCTGAGAAGGTGCCGGCCCCTCCTTCACCAAAGCAATAATTGGAATCCTCGAAGACGACCCCTTTTCTCAGAATGGGAGCCAGGTCAAAGCGACGAAGGGAAGCCTCCTTACCCCGTTCCACAATGACCGGGCGAAGGCCCAATTGAAGCAACCGGAGCCCCGCAAACAAACCCGCGGGACCGCAACCGACGACGACCACCCGCTTGGCATGGCCCTGCGGGCTGGGAAGTTCAATGGTCGGCACCTCTGGCTCAGGCAACGCGCCATCAATCGCCACTTCAAATCGAAGCTGAAACTTGATGTGCCGTTGACGGGCGTCGATCGATCGCCTCACTAACCTCAACCCGAGGGGACGCTCTGAACCGATCCCCAAGACCCGCCGAACCGCCTCCTCCCAAGCTTTCGGTTGGTCCACCTCATCCACCGAAACAACGACCTCGACGATCTGTGACTTGCCACCCCTCACCCTGCCGTCATAAACGATTCGACCTTTCCACGACAATCCCTAAATGCCCAGCACCCCCCTCCCGGGAGAAGAGGCGTTGGTCGCTTCGGCTGGTGATGGAACCAAATGTGCGGAACCCCTCGCCTCCGTTGAAGCCTCGATGGAGGAGGCTCCTCATTGACATCCGGACTCCGCACCCTGGGCGCCCAACCCGTGAGGAAGCCAATCCGGTCAACTTGAAAAACCGGTTGATCGGAGACGACGACTCTGGCTAGGCGGCGTTCCCGACAAGGCCATCAAAGACTCCGGCGACCCTCGGGATCGGATCCGGGTCCGCCGTCAGTTTCGCCAAGGTTCGACGCAACCGTTGACGGGCCCGAAAAGCGCGCACCTTTGCCAAGGACACACTCCAGCCCGTGAGGTCGCTCACCTGCTGGTGACTATAGCCGCTGAGGTAGACCAGGCGGATCACCAACTGATCCTCCGGCCTTAAAGAGGCGAGAAGTTTGTCGACCAGTTCGCGGGCCGCCAATTGATCCGATGGGGAAGCCTCTTCGGCAGTCGCCTTGATGCTCTCAACCACTCGGGCTTCCTCCTCGGACAGGTCGGCGATCCGTAGTTCCTGCCTGGCCTTGGCACGGTGATAGGCGGTTGTGCAGGTATTGACGGCAATCCGACTCACCCAGTGATGAAACGGCACCTTGCCGGAGTACTGCTCGATCTTGGAAAACACCCGAATGAATATTTCCTGAGAAACATCTTCCTTGCTCTCCCGATACCGCAACCGAGCATTCATGATCTTGGCGACAAAAGGGTAGAGAAACTCCATCAGGACTCGGACCGAATCCTCGTTTCCACGCTTCACCTCATTCACGTGATGGGCGACTTCAGTGGAAGACAGTGCGGCGGCCGGCTGACTGCCCGAAGCGGTCGAGGTCTGGGGATTCATGCGTCGGTTCAAAGACTAATAGAGGGGCTCGATTCGATTTCTTTCTTGTCCGGCACTCGAAGCAACAGCGCACTTCGATATCCACTCAAGAGGAGGAGGTTGTCGTCTGCCGAAAAGCTAAGTCGCCACACTCGAGAGTGTGCCGGAAGGAAGGACAGCATCTCCCGCCCGGTCTCGAGATGCCAGAGCCGAATGGTACCGTCGGGGCTACTGGTAGCGAAGGTCCTTCCATCTCTTGAAAATGCGGCCGAGGCGATCCCCTGCTTGTGCCCCGTTAATTCATGCACCACGGCACCCGAATGCACATCCCAAACGAAACAACGCTTGTCCCAACCCGTCGCCGCGACTAACTGATCGTCCGCCGAGAATACCACTGAACTCGGACGATGATTGAGCCCCCTCAGTTCAGATTGAATCTTACCCTCTTCCAGGTTCCAAACGACGATCCTGGCCTCATCATCGGTCGGGAGGACCGCCAAAAACCGACCATCAGCACTGGCTCCCTTGTATTGCTCAAATTGAGCCTGAATCCCGGTGCTCACCTCTCGATTTTCGATGATGTCCCAGAGGAGCATCTCGCCCGCCCGACTATAAGCCAATTGAGTCGATCCAATGAAATCGTAGTCTTCTCGCCAGTAAGAATGTATTGCCTCAGGAACATCGACACTCGCCCGATACTTCCCTTTCGGGAGATCCCAAATCTCCACCTTTCCCTCGCCCACACGGTCGGCAACGAATCTTCCATTGGGGGCGATCTGTTCCCCGCGACGCCTCCCGGAGCGGGGCAGAAAGTAGTCCAAATTGTTTGAAGCGAAATGAGTATAAAGGTCAGGGGGAACCCGATTCCTCAAATCCTCGCGGGATCGAATTCGGGGAACCCGCTGCGTTTCTGGATTATTCTGACTCGAAACCTTGATCGTCTCGAACTCGGGACGCGGGGTAATCGATCGGACGTCCCAGAGATAAACCCGCCCATCCTTCCCTCCCGATGCAAGGGTTTGATTGTTTGAAGAGAAGGCTAGTGCAAAGACCTCATCGAGTTGCCCTTTCAAAACCCCGATCTTGCGCCCCGATTCCGGCCGCCACAAATGAATCAAGTAATCCCAGCCACCCGCTGCCAACCAGTTTCCATCCTCGGAGAATTCAAGCGCATGAAGGTAGCCAGGCTGGATCCGTTCGACCTCAATGGAGCGCTTCTCATCGGGGGCATATAGCGTCAAACTCAGCTCCGAAACACTTTGGACATAGCGTCGCGGAATGGACGCCAGGAATTCAAAGCCACTGGCCACCGCAAACCGGTTGTCCGCCTCTTTCCCCTCCCA
>DEAY01000235.1 GCA_002348345.1 Verrucomicrobia bacterium UBA2970 | reverse complement strand
AATGACGAGGAGTCTTTGTTTGATTTGCGCAGCGGCACGGGACATAGTGGAGTGGACTAGAGTCATGACGCGAAGTTGGAACATTGTCGGATGCGTTTTATCCCTGCACTTTTCTGCGGGGACTTCGACCCAAGGGTCGGAAGTCGACTTCAATCGGGACATTAAACCCTTGTTATCGAGCCATTGTTATGCCTGCCACGGGCCTGATGCTCAGCAGCGAAAGGCCGGCCTCCGATTTGATGTCGAGGCATCGGCGAAGGCGGATTTGGGGGGGCACTTTGCAATCATCCCGGGTCGCCCTCAGGAGAGCCGAATCATGTCCCGTCTCCGCAACAGCGACCCGGATGAGGTCATGCCGCCTCCCGAGTTCAAGAAGGAACTTTCAAGCAAGCAAATTGATCTGATGGAACGCTGGATCAGGGAGGGTGCCCGCTGGGCGAATCACTGGTCCTTCGAGCCCGTAGCCAGACCGGAGTTACCCCCGGTGGACGACCCCTCGGTCCCGGGAAACGAAATTGATCGTTTCGTGCAGGCCCGTTTGGATGAGGAAGGGCTTGAATTCAATGACCCAGCCGCTCCCGAGGTCCTGATCCGTCGAGTGACCCTCGACTTGACGGGCTTACCCCCGACGCCTGGGGAAGTGGATGGGTTTTTGGGCGACACGGCCGCCGATGCTTACGAGCGTTTGGTGGATCGGTTGCTCCAGTCAAGCCACTATGGCGAACACATGGCCCGGTATTGGCTGGATGCGGCGCGCTATGGGGATACCCATGGCCTTCACCTCGACAATTACCGAGAGATGTGGCCTTACCGGGATTGGGTGGTGGGCTCGTTCAACCGGAATCAGTCCTATCGGGATTTCATGATCGAACAGTTGGCCGGTGATCTCTTGCCGGAACCGACTCGAGATCAAATCGTGGCCACCGGGTTTAATCGCTGCAATGTGACAACAGGGGAGGGAGGGTCGATCAAGGAAGAGGTGTCGGTTCGCAATGGGATCGATCGGGTGGTGACCACATCCACCGTATTCATGGGGCTGACTCTGGAATGCACGCGATGTCACGATCACAAATACGATCCGTTGACGATGAAGGACTTTTACTCCTTCTATGCCTATTTCAATAGCATTGACGGGGATCCAATGGACGGCAACCGAAAGGAGCACGCTCCGATTTTACGCCTGCCGACCGATTTTCAAACGCAATCGCTCGCTCGGTTGGATGGACGGATCGGGGCGATCGAACCTCGTCTGAGCGATCCCTGGCCAGTGGTAGACGCTGCTCAGGCTCACTGGGAAGCCGAGGCGATCGAGCGATTGCGCGCGCCCGAATCCGAGGCGGCGACGGCAGCCCTGGTCCTGGGTGATTGGTATTCGGTGGGCCCCTTCAACGATAGCCGGCGGTTTCTCCTCTCTCGAAACTACGGCCCCGAGGGCAAACCGATTCGGTTGACCGATACCTTCAAGCTGGTCACCGAAGAAACCATTGGTTGGAAACAGCGCTCGGGCTGGAAGGACGGTGAGGTTCACACCGACTTTGGAGGGGATTTTGCTGCGAACTTTATCTACCGGGTGATCAAGAGTCCGAAGGTCCAAAAGGTCAGGATTTCGCTGGGCACGGGGGACGGCCTCAAGCTCTATCTCAACGGGAAGGTCCTCCGCGCCAAGGACGTCAAACGAGAGGTGGCTCCTGATCAGGAGCGTCTCGAGTTGGAATTGGTTGAGGGTGACAACGAGCTGCTGATCAAAATCTTGAACTATGGAGGGAGCACCGGGTTTTATTTTGCGCTTGAGGAGGCGGCAACGAAACTGCCTGATGCGATCGGTGATCTGGTGAGCCTCACCGCTGGCCAACGGTCGACCGAGCAGCAGCAACAACTTCGAGAGTTCTATCGAGACAAGGTGTCGGCGCACCCGGAGTTACTTGAGGTGAAGGCGGAACTCAAGCGGCTTCGGGAGGAGCGGGCGGCGGTGGATCGCGCGATCCCCATGAGTTTGGTTTGGAAGGAACGCACGGAGCCTCGTCAGGCCTATATCCTAAAGCGGGGGGAATACAGTCAACGGGGAGAGGAAGTGGGCCGCGCCACGCCCGCCGCCCTCCCGCCCATGCCGGAGGACGCTCCTCAGAATCGTCTGGGATTGGCGCTGTGGTTGACGGATGATCGCCATCCGCTGACGGCGCGGGTCGCGGTGAATCGGTTTTGGCAGCAACTCTTTGGGACGGGACTCGTCAAGACGGCGGAAGACTTCGGGGCGCAGGGGGAGCCTCCCAGTCATCCGAAACTCCTGGATTGGCTGGCGCATTCATTTCGTTCGAGCGGATGGGATGTCAAGAGGTTGATGAAGCGGATCGTTCTCTCGCGAACCTATCGGCAGTCCTCTCGGGTGACCCCCGAGCTCTTGGAACGAGACCCCGAAAACCGGTTGATGGCCCGCGGCCCGCGGTTTCGGTTGGACGCCGAAGTGCTTCGAGATCAAGCCCTGTTCATCAGTGATCTGCTGGTCGATATCCAAGGCGGCGAAAGCGTGAAACCGCCTCAACCGGACGGGCTCTGGTTTGCCGTGGGGTTCAGTGGTTCCAACACGGTCCGCTTCAAGGCGGATCGGGGCCCGGACAAGGTTCATCGACGAACGCTCTATACCTTCATCAAGCGCACCTCGCCCCCGCCGCAGATGAGTACCCTGGATGGGCCCTCGCGCGAGGCCTGTGTGATGCGCCGGGAACGAACCAACACGCCGATGCAGGCCCTGCTGCTGCTGAACGATCCCCAATACTTTGAAGCGGCGCGAGGGTTGGGTGCAAGAACCTTGCGTGAGCAACAAGGATCGGAGCGGGATCGAGCGTCACTGATGTTCCGGCGTTGTGTGGGGCGGAAGCCGGATCCCGAGGAATTGAACGAGTTGGTGGCGATGTACGAGGAGGAACTCGCCCACTATCGTGAGGCCGCCGCCGCCGCCTCGGCCATCGCCCGGATGGGGGACTCGCCGGCGGCGCAAGGGTTGGACCGGGTTGAGCTTGCCGCCTGGACGGCGGTAGCCAGCCTGTTGCTGAACCTGGATGAAGTGGTCTCGAAGAACTAAGGAGAGCAGGGAACCCGACGCGATGAATCTTGCCAGCGAATACCTTCGAACCCTGACGCGGCGTCATTTCTTTCGCCGGGGAGCGATGGGATTGGGAAGCGCGGCCTTAGCCTCGCTCTTCGCTCGAAGCGGCTTATCGGGACAGGGCGTTGGGACCGAACCGAACAACGGCAATCACTTCGCTCCGAGGGCGAAACGAGCGATCTACCTGTTCATGGCGGGTGCCCCGAGTCAGATCGACCTAGTCGATTACAAGCCCAAGTTGGATCGCCTGTTTGATACCGACCTTCCCGATTCCATCCGCCAGGGCCAGCGCCTGACCACCATGACATCGGGGCAGAAGCGGTTTCCCATCGCACCCTCGCAGTATCAATTCGCCCAGCATGGCCAGAGCGGGGCCTGGTTTAGTGAACTGCTGCCCTACACCGCCCGGATGGCGGACGACCTGGCGTTGGTTCGAACGGTTCATACCGAGGCCATCAATCATGACCCGGCCATTACCTATATCTGCACGGGGTCCCAGCTTCCCGGGCGGGCCAGTTTGGGGTCCTGGCTCAGTTACGGGCTGGGCTCAATGAATGAGGATCTCCCCAGTTTTGTGGTGATGACCCCGAGCTGGTCCGGCCGGAAAAGTGCTCAGGCGCTCTACAACCGACTGTGGGGTGCCGGGTTCTTGCCGAGCAAGCATCAAGGCGTGGCCTTGCGTTCAAAAGGCGACCCGGTCCTCTACCTTTCAAACCCCGAGGGCGTGAGTCAGGCAGGACGTCGTCGGCTTCTGGACCGCCTGGCTCGACTCAATGAGCGGACGAGGCGCACCTTTGGAGATCCCGAGACCCAGACCCGAATCGATCAGTATGAGATGGCCTTTCGTATGCAGAGTTCCATTCCGGACCTTGTCGATTTGGGGAATGAGCCCAAGCACGTGCTCGAAATGTATGGTCCGGATGCCACCAAGCCCGGGACCTTTGGGGCCAGTTGTTTGCTGGCGCGGCGAATGATTGAGCGGGACGTACGCTTTGTTCAGATCTTTCACCGGGGCTGGGACCAGCATGGAAACATTCCCTCCGATCTGCCGGGTCAGTGTCGGGACATTGATCAACCGGCATGGGCCTTGGTCCAGGACCTCAAGGCGCGGGGCTTACTGGATGACACGTTGGTGATCTGGGGCGGGGAGTTTGGCCGGACGGTTTACTGTCAGGGAAAGCTGACGCGGAAGAATTACGGACGGGATCATCATCCAAGATGCTTCCCGGTCTGGATGGCGGGCGGGGGGATTAAGCCGGGGATTGTTCATGGGCAGACCGATGATTTCAGTTACAACATCGTGGAGAATCCGGTTCACATTCACGATCTCAATGCCACCATTCTCGATCGCCTCGGGATTGACCACCAACGGTTGAGCGTCCGGTTCCAAGGCTTAGATGTAAGGTTGACGGGGGTCGAGGACCATGGACCCGTTGAAGCGCTACTAGGCTAGTGGGTCCTGTGTGTAATTCGAAGAGGGGTGCATTCCAGCGAGATATAAGTTGCACGTTTGGTGCTTAAAGAGGCTGCATCTTTTTTCGATCGCACCCGTCGATCCTCATTTTAGTGGACGGGATTTGACAGGATAAAAAGAGGGTGGGAGACACCCGTCTCCTGGGTTATATCATGTTGCCATAGGGGGCTGGCGATGCTGTTTGCTAAAGGTTTGGGTGCCAACAATAGAGGGCTACTAATCCGTCGTTGGTTCGGGTTTGAGCGGGCGAGGGAGTGTAGGGAGTAAAGCCATGTCAAGCGAGAACACGAAGTCAGCAGCGTCGGAGAGCGTTTATGCAACGCCGAAAGAGGTAACCGATCTTTCTGAGTGTCACTTCTACCATACAATTGACTTGCCAGGTCACGGCATTCAGAAGGGTCCTTTTGATCTCCGAGCCGGGGTTGACGATTACCTCGGGCGAATCGACTTTAGGGGTAAACGCGTTTTTGAACTTGGTCCGGCTAATGGCTATCTTACGTTTTATATGGAGCAGCAAGGTGCTGAGGTGGTTTGCTGTGACCTCTCTCCAGATCTGGAATGGGATATTGTTCCCTATAATGCCACGGATACGGCTAAGATTATTGACAGACGACGAGAGCATATCGGTCGGCAAAACAATGCCTTTTGGTTTGCCCACCGACTATACAAATCAAAGGCGAAGGTGATCTATACGAGTGCTTACGAAATTCCACCTGAGATTGGTAAATTTGATATCGCGATCTTTGGCCAAGTGCTTCTCCATATTCGGGATCCTTTTCGGGCGATGGAGTGCATCTTGAGACACTGTAGGGACCAGGTAGTGGTCGTGGAAACGTTGATGAGTCGAAAGCAGAATTTTGTTCTAAAGCTTCTCAATCGCTTACAACGGGAGCAGACCTTTCCGGTGTTTTTCCTACCTCGCGGTGCGAAGCAGCATCCAATCGATACCTGGTGGAAGTTTCCTGAATGGACGATGGAGGAGTATCTGAGGGTCTTGGGATTTGAGAAAACCTCAGTCGTTTATCACGAGCCCATCCATCACAAGGCAAAAAGCAACAAGGCGCGGCTATACAGTATGGTGGCCAAACGGCCCTCCTAGATCGATGGGCGGTGATTGGGTTTCAGGCAGTCCTTCACTCCAAGTTTTTTCCCTTTTTTAAGCAGGGCGAGGGACTCTTCGATTCGGGTTCGTTTTGTTTCAGATCGCTTGGCGGTGACGATCCAGTCGATATACTGTTTTTGGTAAGTGGGGCTAACGAGTCAAAGGATGCTTTCGCTTTCTTATTGCGAGCGAAGGCTTGTGAGAGCTCGGTCGGGATTTCAAGTTAGATCTTGGGGCGAGCATTGCTCGCCCAATGACCCGTTTTCTTTGCCGCCTCCACTTTGGCCATTCCGAAGGGGGTCATTCGCCCCTCACGAATCAGTTTTTCAACGCGTCTCTTGTTGGTGGCCGACCAGCGATTCTCATCTTTTCGAGGGGTGAACTTTCGACAATAGCGGTCCTCGTCCAGACCCTTAATAATGCTGCCGATTCACCCTTAGCAGAGGGCTTCTTCGACGGACTCTTCGTAGTTCAGGGTAGGTTTTTTGGTCCCCTGTTTGTAGAATACCAACCAAATCTCTCCGAGTTCATGGTCGTGGTTGCGAGCGAGCCAACGTCGCCATTCATCCCTTTTGTGCACCCGAACTTGTTTGATCAAAAACGTTCTTCGACGACGGATGAATTAAGGCGTTTAAGTAGATGAAACGATGGCACGAAAGCCACCTACCTATCAATGATAACGGGACGCCGCGAGGCGCTCAAACATGATGGGTTCGGGGACTAGACTGAGATCTCCGACCTCAACCTGCCATCGTTCGACCGCTTTTCGCATTCGACGAAGCGTTTGTCGATATTGAGGAAGGTCTGCGAGGTTGTTGGTTTCGTGGGGATCGGCGATTATGTCATAGAGTTCCTCAAACGGTTTGGTCGGGCTAAACCAAAGTGACTGGACGGCGTTGAGTGTGCCTTGTTGATTCATGCGCCGCATATCGACGAGCGTCGGCATGCGGTCCATGTAGTCAATGTGTTGAGCGTAGGTTCGTTCGGGTTCAAAATTGCGTATGTATTTAAAACGATGATCGCGGGCGGCCCGCATGAATTCAAGTGCTTCATCCATGCGATCTCGATGGTAGAAAAGAAACTCAGGCTCGGGTTGCTTGCCGGAGCCGAGGAAGATTCGGCCGTGCATATACTCTTTTGGTTTGAGACCGGCCAGAGAGAGTGTGGTGGCGGTGAGGTCCTGAGTCGTCACGAGTTCTTCGTTGATGGAGCCTGGCTCCAACGTGCCAGGCCAGCGAACGATCAGCGGAATGTGAACTCCTGAGTCATAGATCCAGCGCTTGCCTCTTGCAAGGCCGCGGCCGTGGTCGCTCCAAAACACCACAATCGTGTTTTCCACTAGTCCATCCTCTTTCAGGCGGTCCAAGATCATTCCGGCTTGCCGATCCATCTCCGAGATGTTGTCTTGATACCAAGCCCAATCTTTTCGGCTTTCGGGGGTGTTGGGGTAGATTGGTGGCAGGTGTGGCCCTGCAAGGTCGGGGTGATGCGCTTGTTCAGGGGCTAGTTTTGAGAGGATGTGCGCATGGGTTTTTTCACCGTGACGAATTTGGCTTTCATGAGTAATGGTGAGATTGATCACGGAGAAGAACGGCTGGCCGAGGTCACGATCTCGCCAATCGCTATGATCGGCTCCCTGACGATCCCAAACGGTGCTGAGATTCTGTTGAGACTGATAGTCCGTTTTGGACCGATTCGTGCAAAAATAACCTGCTTGGCGAAGGTAGGTGGGAAAGCACTTCACCCCCTTGGGGAAGGGCACAGAGATTCGCATGTGCTGCCCTCCATATGAAATGGGATATCGTCCCGTGATGATCCCCGTACGGTTGATGGCGCAGACCCCGGAAGGCGTAAACGCACGGGTGAACCTTGTACCTTGGGCGGCGAGCTGATCGAGATTGGGAGTGGATGCGTAGGCATCGCCGTAACACCCCAAATTGGGGCTGATGTCTTCGCAACTGATCCAAAGGATGTTGGGCTTCGACCGGGCTTCGGCCTTCGGACGGGCCGCCGGTCCGGAGGTCGCGGGAACCTCGCCGGCATCTCTTGGATGGCCGCCGCCCTTCGGGCGGGTGAAATGTTCCAGTGTGCCCTCGTTCTTGATGGCTCGGATCGCGTTTTTCACAGCCCCGCGAATGTGGTAGTCCCCCCCTCTTTGGCTTTCCTTCCGAAAGACCGATTCAAGCTGGGGAAGGACGTCCTTAGCCGGAGGGCCAATGCGGGTGAAGAAGTCGGCGGCGGCACATGCGGTGCTGCGCCGAGACGATTGAATGCCTTTGACGAGGGACACGAACCACGGGCCGGATCGGTCCACCCGCGACAGAGCGTAATTGACCGCCATCCGCACGGGAAACGAGGGATCATTGACCGCAGACTTAAGAGGTTGCCTCGCCGCGTCGGCATCGTTGCCGATGTTTCCAAGATGGCTTGCCGCCCAATAACGGACGGCGTCGTTTTCGGAGTGTAACATCTTGATGAGCTGGGGGACCGCAGGCCGACCAAACAGTCCGATCGTCTTTGCCGCCCGAAGTTGGACGATTTCGTTGGAAACCGATAAGTCGCCGATCCAGCCCGGGAGTGTGCGACCCGCGATTTCCTGCGCGCGGGATGGGCATAAGGTCAGCACGAACGCCATCAGGCAGAAACAACGTGCCCACTTTGCGGGAGGGAGAAGGGAGAGAAGCGTCATCGCCGTTGATTTAAACGCAAAGGTCGTTTGGCGCCAGTCCTTTTGTTGGGGATGATCATCATGAGGTGCGGGGAACGTCTAGCGACGTTTGATCGGGATTGATCGTGGCAGTCACTGTACGACCTCAGTGAAAGGAGGAAAGTTCCGTCCACCGGCGTGTCATTGACCGGTTATGGAAGAGGGAAGACTTTTATTTGAGGCGGATTCTGTCAACCGACCGCGATCAAAAGGATGGTTTGATGAACAGGGAGGTCCGTCGCAAACCCCCTCGTTTGTCGCCTCGTTCATTCCGGCCCTATGAGATGGCGAAACGTTGAGCAGGATGGCCCGTCTTCGGGATCCTTGACCGACCCCTCTGCGGAAGACCCGAGGCCTACCTTGGGCTGTGATCGGGAGAAGGGTCGTTCCCCGGGGTTCGATACGGATTGTGGGCAGGGCTCTGGACCTCCGGGGTGAGCTCGGATGGCTACATTTGAGTCGCCTTGAACTCCCGCGCGTCAGGGGGGAGATCCTTGATGACTTCCTGGCCGTCAGGCCAGCGAATCCAGAGGTGCTCCCGGCTGGGGCCGTAGATCACGATTTGGTTGGAGTCTTGTGACCAATAGCCGGTCGCCGTTTTGATCTCGGTGACGGGTCCCCAGTGGTCGGGGGCCCCGAGACGGACCTGGGTCCCGATCGCCTCGGGATTGGACGGGGGCCCCTCAAGCGTCACTCGAAGTCCCGGTGTTCCGGAAACGTTTCGAAGCAGATGGACCGGGCCATGGGATTCCGATGTCGCCAGATCGATGCGACCGTCGCGGTCATAGTCGCTCAGGGCGAGTGCTCGCTGTTCCCCATAGAGCCGGATGCCACTCTCGTTGCCCGTCAGGGTGCGAAAGGTACCGTCGCCCTGACCGAGCATGAGGAGGCCGCGTCCGGCGTCGTATCGTGAGAGGGTGGGCTCCAGGTGAAAAAAGTTTTGGGCGAGGGCGATGTCGTGGTTGCCGTCTCCGTCAAAGTCGGCGACGCCGAGACCAAACGCGGGGGAAAACTGAGCTTCATCTGGCAAGGGAATGGCGGAGAATTGGGTGCCTTCGTTGAGAAAGACGTGGTGTTCCAAGGTGGTGGCGCCAAGTTGTTTCGTTTGCCCACGATAGGGAGCCAAGATCGTCTCCAGACTGGCTTCTGAGAAAGCGCGATAGGTGGGGAATCGACGCTTGAGTTCGGGGAGATCCTGAGCCAACAAGTCGAGATCAATCCAGGGTTTGTTTTGACCGGACAGAGGATCGTGGAACGATTCGATCGAGGTGAGTCGGTTCGAGCGATTGAAGCGTCCGTAGTGGATGGAGAGGGGCTGCGCCCGGTACGCTTGATAGCGAGTGTTTCGCCCCCAGTTCGAGGCAACCAGATCGAGGTGACCGTCATTATTGAAATCCCCGGTTGCGATTCCGTTCCACCAACCCGTGTGCCCGAGGAGCCCCCAGGTTGCGGTGGCGTCTCTCAGGGTTCCCTGCTCATTAAGAAAAACCCGGATGGGTCCCCATTCCAGCGCCACGATCAGATCCGGCCGGTGATCCCCGTTGAGATCAGCGAAGGAAGCCGCGCTGGCCAGCCCGAGATCCTTGAAGACGCGTTCATGGTTGCTGTCGAGCCGCCAACCCTCCGGGTCTTGGAGGTAAATATGGGAGCTAGCGGCTTCCGGATAGCGGCCGGGGACGATTCGCCCTCCCACAAAGAGGTCAAGATCACCATCGCCGTCGATGTCTGAGAGGGCGAGGGGGCCAAAGCTCGATGGGCTGGAAGGGATGGCTTCGAGCCGACGTTGACTCGCCAGTTCGTATTGATAGACCCCGGTTCCCCGAGGGCTGCCATCCTCGTAATTCGAGGCACTGGCCAGGACAACGGCGTTTCCGGCACGATCCCTTGTGCCAAGAATGGCACCTAAATCCCGGGGGATTGGCGTGCTCAGTGGAGGCGTCGCTTGTTCGGAAAAACGGGTTGCTTGCTGATTGATGAAGACGGCCACTCGCCCTCCTCGACCCGACCCCATGATGAGGTCGTCCCAGCCGTCACGGTTCAGGTCAAACCAAGCCAAAGAGGGACCTAGCCGGCTATACAATCGAGAGAGAAGCGGTTGGCGTTCCAAGTCGTTGAAGGGTGCTTCGCGGTGGCGGGACGGGAGCGTGACTTCGCTGGGAGCAAAAATGGGGGTTGGCCGTTCCTGGGGCTGACGGTCGGGAGGCAGGGTCGCCGGGGTTTCGTGAATCTCGTAGAGCCGATTGGGCTCCAACGGCTCAATCACCGTGCGGCGGTTGTTACGCCAGGTGACCGTGAGCTTGGCTTCTTCCAGATCGGGCACGGCAAAGCATTGAATGGGATCGTCTCCCGATAGGTAACGGCCGCCGGCGATCATGGACTGACTTTGCGGAAGGTCGGCGCTGGTCAGTTCAATGCTAGCGCCGATGCCAAAACGGTTTTCCCCAGCCCCCCGCAGTCGAACCGCGATTCGTGGCGCGGGCGTTGTGTTCTGATAAAGGCCGGCGGGATCGTTCAAATGGTTGACCACGACGTCGAGATCTCCATCGTTGTCGAGATCGCCGAGGGCCAGGCCGTGGGAGATCCCTTTTGTGTCAAATCCCCAAGTCCGACCCATTTCTTCAAACCGGAGGTTGCCGAGATTTCGAAAGGCCAGGTTGGCGAGCTCGAGGCGGGGAAAGAGTTGGAGCCGCTTGACATCCTCCTCCAAGCTTGAGCCTTCGCCCATCTGCTCAAGTCGCTTTGTAGCGTCGGCATCGATCACGTCATGAAAGTTGCCGTTGGTGACCAGGCAGTCTTCCCACCCGTCAAGATCGACATCCAGAAAGGCCACGCCCCAGGACCACTCGGTGGCGTCGAGTCCTGAGAATTGGGCAACCTCCGCAAATGAGTGGTCCCCGCGATTGAGAAAAAGTGTATTGCGAAGGATCTCGGGGACGAAGGCCGGATCGGTGAGGGGAGGAGGCATTTGACGGAGACTCAGGGCGTTGGCCCGCTGCCGCTGGCGATAGGCGGGATCGCGACTGAGCATTTCGACCACCAGTAAGTCCTGGTCCCCATCCCGGTCAAGATCAGACACGTCGACGGCCATGGACGATAGGCTGATGGAGCGGAAACTGTAGGGGGAGTAGGTCTGAAACTGTCGCCCCTGACGGCTGAAGTAGAACTGATCCTGGGAAAAGGCGAAGTCGTTGCAGACATAAAGTTCGGGGTGTTGGTCTCCATTGAGATCATGAAACAGCGCGCTCAGGCTCCAGAAACGCGGGGCCGTCTTGAGCGGCTGGCGTCGGGCATTCAGGAACGCCCCGCTGTTCCAGGGAACGGGGGTGAAGATGCCCTTCCCTCGATTGACGTAGAGAATATCGGGTTCTCCACGCTCAACAATGGTGAGGCTACCATTCGGGGTCTCAAGAGCCCGAAAACGGTCTTCCGGAGTCACCACGATCTCACCGTTGATTCGCTTAACCTCCGCACTGGCCGAGTCCCTCCCATCGCGGATGGTGGTGGTTCGATAGTTGGCCACATAGAAATCCAAATCACCGTCGTTGTTGATATCCGCGATGGCGAGCGAGGACGCGCCCAATTGGGGAATCAGGTTGGACTGCGTGTCGGCGCTGAACTGGCCCGACCCATCGTTGTGATAAATCTGAACGCCGCCGCCGATGCTGGTCGCCAGGAGGTCCAGATCCCCATCGCCATCCACATCCGCGAAGGCGGCACCCGTCGAGAATCGGCCGGGGCGAGCGATTCCTGAATCCAAAGCGACCTCCTCGAATCTCCAGTTTCCTCGATTGAGATAGAGGGCATTGGGACCGTCCAGGCGGCAAAGGTAGATATCGGTCCAGGCATCGCCATTGACGTCTCCCAGGGCCACCCCGGAGCCGTTTTCTCGAATGCGGTTCTCGGCGACCTGGCGGTCCGTAAGTTGGTTGGCAAAGGTGACTCCCGTCTCCTCAGGAGGCATTGCCCGGAACCCCGGTCGGCCCTGATCCTCGACTCGGAGCTCGGTGACTCGGTGCGGGCCGAAGGATTTCCAGGAGAGGGTGGAGATGGCCCCGAGACATCGCGGTCCCAGAAGGAGGGTCAGCAGGAGATAGGGGGTGAAGCGATGCATCGATTCTAGGGGGCGATCTTTCCGGAGGCGTCGATGGTCACGGACTCGCTTTCCTGCGGTAGCCGGCTGCGGGTTTCACGCCCGTCGGGCCATCGAACCCAGATGAGTGTTGGCGGTTTGGGGCTGCCGAAAACCAAGGTCGGGCTGTCGGTGGACATCCAACCGGACCCAGCGTGCCATTCCTTAACAGGACCCTTTCCCTCCGCCCACTCGAGTCTGGCCTGGGCGCCGATGGCGGATGGATTTCCTTGTGTCCCGCTGAGTCGAACGCGAATTCCTTGCCGAGGCGAATGGTTGGCAAACACCTTGGTGGAGGCACCATTCTGAGTCACGGCAATGTCCATTCGGCGGTCATGGTTAAAGTCCGACAGGGCGACGGCTCTCTGCTCACCGTAAATCGTAATGCCAGTATGATGGTGAGGGAGCGCTTCAAAGGATCCATCCCCGTTTCCTCGAAGCACCAGTCCCCTGCCCGCGTCGTATCGATGAGTACCGGGACTGGTGGCAAAGAAGTTTTGGCAGAGAAACACGTCTTCGAATCCGTCGGCATCGAAATCGGCGACTGCCACCCCGAACGCCGGGGCCAGTTGAGCAAGCGTGGGGAGAGGCTTTGGGGTCATCGTCGTTCCATGGTTGAGAAAGACGGTATGCTCCAGGTGATTCACACTTACCGACTCCAAGCGCTTGAGCCCTTCGCCATAGATTTCGGAGAGTGAACGCTTGGCATAGGTCTCAAAGGTCGGGACTCGAGCTCTTAGGGAAGGGAGGGCCAAGCCCACCGTCCGCAAGGATCGAACGGGGAACTCTCGCTTCGATTTAAAATCGAGGTATGACTCGACCAAATCAAGTTGCCCGTTTCGATCCAAATCGCCATAGTAAAGACGAAGCGGCCGTTCGATCGAGTATGAAAACTTATGGTTGCTGCCCCAGTTCGTCGCGATCAGATCCATCCTTCCGTCATTATTGAAGTCTCCGCTGGTAACCCCGTTCCACCAACCGGAAAGATGGGGGATGCCCCAGTCGTGCGTGGCATCCTGCATCGACTTTAAATCGCCTTTGAAGATCTTCAGGGAACCCCACTCTCGTCCCACCACCAACTCGGGTCGCGCATCTCCGTCAAGGTCTGTGAAGACGGCTCCGGTGACCATCCCGAGCGATCGAATTGTTTGGGCCACTTGAAGTTCTCCGGCGACATTCTCTAGGATCATTGAATCGGTCGGTTCCGGATAGCGTCCCGGGTGGAATCGCCCTCCGACAAAAAGGTCGAGGTCGCCATCGCGGTCGAGATCGGCCAGGGCCAGGGCGCCAAAGCTGTGAGAGCGAGCGTTAAGGAGCGATTGGACGCGATCTGAGGTCAAATTCATCTCGCTGATGGCATCTCCCGTCGCGATCCCGTCTTCGTAGTTGCTCAGCCCAATCAACAGTCTTCCGGGATCCGATGTCCAGGGGAGGATGGCGGTGTAGTCGCGTGCCGATGGGATCTGGGTTAGTCGCTGGTCGAGAGGTTGAAACCCTTCTCCATGAAGGTTCCGGTAGACGCCGAGAGGACCGCCTCGACCGGATCCCACCAGCAGGTCGTCCCAGGAATCCCCGTTGATGTCGATCCAGGCCAATGGGGGGCCCTGTTGGCTGAGCCGATTGGGCAACAGGGGTTGACGTTCCATATCGTTGAAGGGGGTGTCTCGGTGGACATGACCAAGATCGGGAGAGAGTTCGGCAAACCGGATCGAGCGCTCGGAGGGTTTGGATTGGTCGATGGCCGAACCGGGTTTGGCGTTCGGTTCAAAAATTTCGCAAATGGTATTGGGAGCGATCTGGTTGAGCTCCGTGGTGCTCCCTGATCTCCAGGTGACACGGATCGTCGCGGTGTCACCGGGGTCGGGTGCGGCGAAGGTCCGAGTCGGTTGATCGGAGGAAAGGTAACGGCCGCCGCTGAGGATTTCCTGAGTCTGAGGCACAGCGGCCCCCACGACTTCGATTCGGGCCCCCACGCCCTTGGTGTTCGGTGCCCGCCCCTTGAGTTGAACCCGGATTCGAGGTTTGGCGCTTTGGTTGCGGAGGAGATGGGGAGCCTCGTGGAGGTTGTTTTGGATGACGTCGAGGTCGCCGTCATTGTCGAGATCGGCCAGGGCCATGCCCTGTGAAATTCCATCTTGATCGAATCCCCATCGACCACTCATGTCCTCGAACCGAAGGTCCCCCTGGTTGCGGAAGGCAAAGTTCGGGGTGCTCAGTTCGGGATATTCGTTGATCAACTTTCGGAATTCCGCCAGCGAAACCTTGCGCTGCTTTCGAATCGATTCGAGTCGCATGGCATGATCCACGTTTTGGAAGTCGCGAAGCTGTCCATTGGTCACGAGAACGTCCTCGTAGCCGTCCAAGTCGACATCGAGAAAGATCGGGCCCCAGGACCAATCCGTCGCGGCCAGCCCTGAGAAATGGGAGATTTCAGCGAAGGTGTTGTCCCCCAGGTTGAGTTGGAGGGTGTTCCTCAGAATCTGCTGTCGGTTTTCGTTGAGCCCGACCTGATTGGGGCGGGGGGGAACCATGTTCACCTGGACGTGCCGCTTTTGATGGTCCGGGCTGAGCATGTCGACGACGAAGAAATCCATGTCACCATCTCGATCGATGTCGGCGAAGTCCGAACCCATGGAGAAGGTGCTGGTGCTGCGCAGGGCGAGCTGAGGGAGGGCTTGAAAGAGGCCTCCGCCTTGATTGATCCAGATTCGGTCTGGCGTGTAGAGATCGTTGCAGACGTAGATGTCGGGTGCGCCGTCGCCGGTAAAGTCTCGCATTTGGACGGCCAGTCCCCAGTCACGGGGAGGATCCTCCAGTGGCCTTCCGGATTCATCGCGGAATCTTCCGGAGGTGAACGGCAATTCTGTAAAACGGCCCTTACCATCATTGAGGAATAGTTGGTCGACTTGTCCCAGCTCCAGAATCTTGTTGGAGGGGGAAATGATGAATCGATTGGTGTAGAGGGGAAGGGTGGTGGGCCGTCCGTTGACATGCGTGACCGTGGGGACGCCTTTGATGTTCTTTCCCTGAAATCGGGTCGAGGCTTCATCCATGACAGTGGTGGGGCGAAAATTGGCCACATAGAGATCGAGGTCCCCGTCTCCCTCGATGTCGGCAAGCGCGATCGACATGCTCCCCAAGGTGGAGGTGAGATTGGCCTCCCGGGTGGATTCGGAGAAGGCACCCCGTCCGTCGTTGAGGAAGAGGCGGACTCCGTTTCCCGAGGCCGTCACGATGAGATCAAGATCCTCGTCTCCATCAATGTCGGCGAGGGCGGCGGCCGTCGCGTCGGTATTGGCACAGTCAATGCCGCCGGTGGGGGGCACTTGTTCAAATTGCCATTGGCCTCGGTTGCGATAGAGCTCGTTGGGTGAATCCAATCCGCAAAAATAAAGATCACACCACCCATCCCCATCGATGTCACCGGCGGCGACCCCGGAACCGCTCAGGAGTCCGCGCCGTTCGAGCGAACGCCGGTTGGCAAGGTGGTTGCGAAACGTGATTCCGGTGGAATCAATCGGGACAAGCGAAAACCCGTCCGGGCCTCGCTCGCTTGGGCTTGCAGGTGTTGTCCGATACCCCGACTGATCGATCCAGGAGAGGGCGGTCGCGGCCCGGCCCTGAAGGGGACTCATCCCTGTGAGCAGGCCCAGACCAATGGCAATCAAGGAAACCCGCGGTCCTGGAGGAGGGTTTCCGTTCATCAGGCCTTTGATCGTGATTCGGTCATTTCAAGGGTGGTCTATTCACAGGCTCAACCGCTTGTAGCGGAAGCATAGAGCCTTGCTCGACCGCGGGGCAACTCTGATTCTTCAAAGGTCGTTCCAGGGCATTCCCAGGGAGAGAGTTCGAGCGGCTTTGGAGATGACATGGCTCGACCGGGACGGGGTGTGCGGATTTCTGGCGTTGGATCGGATCATCGGGATGCGGGTTTGACCGAGAATGTGATTGAGCAATGAGGGCGGGTGAGTTCATGATTTTTCGGTTGAGCGGAAGGGATGAAATACTTTGATCACAATGCCACCACCCCGCTGAGCCCGCCCGCCCGCGAGGCATGGCTGGAAGCCGTCGAACGTTACCCAGGCAACCCCTCGAGCCCGCATCGTCTGGGCAGCCGAGCGGACTATGCCCTGGATCAATCGCGGGAGTCGATGGCGGGCCGACTCGGGGTCTCGCCCCTGGATCTGATCTGGACGAGTGGCGCCACCGAGGCGAGCAACATGGTGTTTCACCATATGGCTGGGGAATTGGAGCCTCAGCGTGTCATCTGGATTTCCTCGGTCGAACATCCCTGCGTTCACGAGGCAGCCCTTCGATGGTTCGCGAATCGGGTCCGAACGATTCCGGTGTCGTCAGAGGGGGTGGTGGATTGGGAATGGATGGAAAAAGAGGGAAGGAGGGAGCGGCCGGGCCTGATTGCGGTCATGGCGGCCAACAACGAAACGGGTGTCATTCAACCTTGGCAGCGCATTCGAGACTGGTGTGGGGAACGGGGGGTTCCGTATTTCTGCGATGCGGCGCAATGGATCGGAAAATACCCGACCGTCGAATTGGGAGCTTGTGACTGGACCCTTGGCTGTGCTCACAAATTTGGCGGCCCCAAAGGGGTGGGGTTTTTGAAGGGTCCCCGGGGCCGTTCGGTGCGACCCTTGTTGGTTGGGGGGCCTCAGGAGCTTCATCGAAGGGCCGGTACGGAGAATGTGGCCGGGGTTCTCTCGATGGAGGCTGCCCTGGCCGACCGAGAACGGTGGCTGGAATCAACGACATTGGATGATCGGGAATGCCTTCGGGCCCAGGTGGAAGAAGCGCTGATCAAGATTCTGCCCGAGGTTCGAGTGCTGGGTGAGCGGGCCGCTCGCCTCTGGAACACATTGAGCCTGGTGATGCCGAGTCGCGATTGTCGTTTTCGTTGGGTCGTCAAGCTCGACCGACTTGGGTTTGCAGTGTCGACCGGATCGGCATGTTCCAGCGGTAAAGAGAAGCCGTCTCATGTTTTGCAGGCGATGGGTCTGAGCAGTGAGGAGTCCGGGCGGGTGATTCGTTGTAGCAGCGGACCCGAGACCACTTGGACGGATTGGTCGGCGCTCCTGGATGCCATGAAGAGGATCGACCGTGAGGTCAATCAAACGTCATCTTCAGTGTGAGTTCAGTTGCTGCCGGCAAGGGCCCCCATCTGAGGGTCACCATTGCGGTTCGGGATCTCGTTGCGTTTGTGTGGCGTGAGGGGGGCTTGGCCAGGAAAGGAGACTTGAGCTTGTTGAGCCGGGCTCGGCGGGGGGCGGTCGGGCACCAGGAACTTCAGAGGCAGCGGCCGGCGGATTACCAAGCCGAGGTGACCGTGCGTTACGATTCCATCCGGTCAGGACGTTGTCTGCGCCTCCACGGTCGGATCGACGGGGTTTTCACCCAGCGTCAACCGGTCGAACTTGAAGAAATCAAGACCATCACCGGTGCAGGGACGGAAGGGGGGAAGACCATTCACTGGGCCCAACTTCGTTGTTACGCGGCCATCTATGCGAGACAAAATGCTCTCCAGGAAGTGGCGATGCGGCTGACCTACTTCGACCTCGATCGACGTCAGACAAGTGAATTGCTCCGGGTCGAGGGGGTGGCGGCCTTGAGTCAGTTTCTGGATCATACCCTGGAGGAGTATCATCGTTGGTTGGACGATTACTGGAGAGGGACCGAGGTCAGAAACCGTTCCATTGCAGAACTCGTGTTTCCCTTTGATCGGTTGCGACCGGGGCAGGTGGAACTGATGGATGCGGTAGGCCACCGTCTTCACGGGGGAGGTCGACTCTTTGTGGAGGCCACAACGGGACTGGGCAAGACCATGGCGGTCTTGTATGCCGCCATCCAGGCCATGCCGAGCCGGAGGGTGGACCGGTTGGTCTACGTGAGCGCCAAGAACACGGGAAAACTGGCTGTGTTGGACGCGTTGGCACGACTGAGGAAGAAGGGGTTGCGTCTGCGAGCACTCACTCTCAAGTCTCGTTCGAGTAGCTGCCGGATCGACGGGGAACCTTGTGACTTGGATGCGTGTCCCTTGGCAGTCGAGTATTATCAGAACCGCAAGCCTGCGATGCGGGAAGCGTTGCAGAACGACCATCTCGACTACGAGCGTTTGCGGGCGTTGGGGGAACGGTATCGGGTTTGTCCGTTCGAATTGGCGATGGATCTCGTTCCCTTCGTGGATCTCGTTATCTGCGATTATCATTACGTCTTCGATCAACAACGGCTTCTTCGCCAGGCGCAGCAGCGGAATCCTGTTTGGAGCGCCCTGCTCGTCGATGAGTGTCACAATCTCGTCGATCGAGGGCGGGCGATGTATTCCGTTCGGCTTCGGGAAAAGGACTTTGCGGATCTTCTCGACGAAATGGGAAATGATTTCCTGGCACTGCGCCATCAGTTACGGGGTTTTCTGATGCTCACGGGAGCAGCGACGTCACGCCAAGTCTCCGGGAAAACCCCGGGGCACAGGTCCCCAAAGCAACTATCTTTTCTTGATGATGCCGCTGGGTTAGAAGCGAGTGATCACGAACCAGAGGCTTCCCTCTCCGAGGGGTTTCACTCCGTGGGCGTGCCGGAGTTTCTGCTCGTCCGACTTCGCTCGCTGGTAATCGAATTCGAGCAGGTATTGGGGTTGGGATTGGAGGCATCGTTCATCCCGTCATTGCGTGACCGATACTTTGAGGTCCTCAACGTGATTCGATTGGCGGAGTACGAGGCGGCACGTTTTCGCTGCTATGTGACGAGGCAGGAAGGAATCGAGATTCGCCTCTTGTGTGTCGACCCCGGCGTGATGCTCCGCGAGTCGATGGATTCCTTCCACGCGACGGTGTGTTTTTCCGGAACCCTAAGCCCTCTCAACACCTTTCGGTTGCTCCTGGGAGGGGATGAATCGGATCCCGTGCTTCAACTGGGTAGCCCGTTTGATCCGGATCACCTTCGGGTGGTCTTGAAGACTCAAGTCGACACGCGACTGCGGTCTCGCCTCAAGAGTGCACGCCGGCTCGTATCGGTTCTTTACTCAACGATAGCCGAAGAGCCGGGTCGGTATCTGATTTACTTTTCTTCCCATCAGTATCTTCAGGAAATCGTCGCCTTGATCCGATCCGATGTTGAGTCCTGGATCATGGCCACGGAGGGCGGCGAGGGCGAAGGGCACGAGCCACCCGAGCACCGTGATTGGGGTCGAGTCTTGAAAGGGGATGGGAGTCCGAGTGCCGTTCCTGGGTTTCGACTTGAGGAACCCTTAGAGATGGGAAGCCAAGCGCTTTCTTGGAGCGGCGGGTTGGAGTGTCTTTGGCAGATGCCCTCCATGGAGGATGCGCAGCGAGATGAATTTGTTCGGCGAATGATCGAATCGACTTCCAGGAATCTCATGGCCTTCGGGGTGTTGGGAGGGGTGTTTGGGGAAGGGCTGGACCTTCCCAAGGGATGCCTTAGCGGTGTGGTAGTGGTGGGTGTCGGGTATCCGGCGGTGACCACAGATCGAAACCTGATTGAAGCCTATTTCGATGATCGAATCGGTGACGGCTTCTCGATCGCCTACCTGGTGCCTGGAATCAATCGAGTGATCCAGGCCTGTGGACGTCTGATTCGGCGCGAGGAGGATTTCGGAACGGTGCAATTGATTGATCGCCGTTATCGTGAAACACGGTATCGGTCCTTGCTGCCGGGTTGGTGGCGGATCGAGGACGCTGATTGAGCTTTCTGCGCGGCACCTTCCTGATTGAATTGCAAGTGCTTAGGTTGTAGACAGTATGGAGATGGTTGGATCCTTTGTTGAAGATCTCAGGAGGTTCTTGCGGGAGAGAAATGATCCGCTCCGCCGCCTACTGGTCCTGAATCGGTGGTTCTTGGGGGCGCTCCTCTTTGTGCTCGTCCTTTTGGGAGGTCTTTCGCTCTGCTTATTCCGGATCTGGGATTCGACGCCGGAAGGGTTTCGGCCAGTTCATCGAATCAGTATGGTGGATTGGCTCCAGGCGAAATCATTCCTGCGATCGGCCCGGCGACACCTGGATGAGGGCAATTTTGCTGCCGCCGTTCATGCCTGGAGGAGTGCCATTGCCAATGATCCGGGAAATCTCGAATTGTGTCGGGGGTTCTTGGCTTTGTTGGAAGGGGGGGATTCCCAACATCGGTATCTCAACGAAGCGGTTCAGAAGGCCTTTTGGTTGCTGCGATTGGGCCAAACCAATGTGGTGGATTTGGAGCAGGTGGCGAAGACCTTCGAGCATTATTCCCTGGAACGCTACACGGTCGAATTGTTGGAGACCGCCGAGAAACCGATGACGCCCGAACTGAATCGGGCTCGACTTCGGGCCCTTTTTCTTGAAGGAAGGATGGAGGCCTTTGAGTTGCTTTGGGCTGAGGAGCATCCGGAGCGTCGTCCTGATGAGGAACTCGAATTGGTGGGTGCTGCCTATCGAGCGGGTTGGGGAACCCCCCGGGAGGCGACGGAAAACATCGCTCGAATCAAGGAGGCGATGGGCCGGGGCGAATCATCAACCCTGGCCCACCGGCTCAATTTGATCGTCAGCCATGTGCGACTGGATCCGGAAGCATACCGCCGCTCATTGTCGGCACTCGAAAGCGGTTTTCAGGACCGGCCGGTCGACCATGTTCAGTTCTGGAGATTGCTCGCGGAGTTGGATCGAAGGGGCGAGGCGATTCAACAAGCGACCCGCTACGTGAGGCCGCCGGAAACCGCTTACGAAGCAATGCTCTTTGCCGAGGCCTTCATTTACCTTGGATTGAGGGATTTGGCCTTTCGATTTCTCCAGCGATACACCGAGGATTATGATGCCGCGGACCGGGCCTGGTACACGCAGGCCTTACTCCTCAGCGAGGCGGAGCGATGGGACGAACTCTATGGGCTTGCGATGGAGATTCGCCGGTCGGAGAAGACCCGTCTTAGCCTGAAAGGATACAGCTACTTCCTGGAGGGGGCGGCGGAACTGAAACGAGGTCATCGGATGCTGGCCCGGCGTGCCTTTGAGACCATGCTCGATTATTCTTTGACGGGCGGCAATATGGGGCTGAATGTTGCTGCCAACCTTCATGAGTGGAGGTTCTTCAAGGAAGCCCTGGATCTGTTGCGGGACTTGAAGGAGGATTGCTCGGAGCAACGGGTGTTCTGGGAGCTGCTCTTTAACGTGGCCCTTGAGACCGGTTCGTCTCCAGATCTCTTGATGGCGGCCGAGAATATCTATCGACTTCAACCGAACAATTTTACCGCCAAAAACAATTTTGCTGCGGTGTTGCTGAGCATGCGGACTCGCCCTGATGAAGCGATCTCGATCACGTTTGACGCCTTGAATCAGAGCCGAGGCGGTGTCACCGCCCGGATCAATCATGCCCATGCCCTGTTACTCAACCAACGAGTGGAGGAAGCCCGGATGGTGCTGAGCGGGATCAATGCCAAGGTTCTCTCGGAACCGGTGAAGCAGGGCTATTACTTGGCGTGGCTCGAGGTGGAGGTCTTGCACCAAAGGATGAGGGAAGCCGTTCGCTATCACGAGCTGGTCCAACCAAAGTTTTTGTTGCCGGGTGACCGGGACCGGTTCCGGGAACTGACCGAACGGGTCAATCGGTGGAAGCGCGATTGAGAACCGGGAGAGAAGAGGGTTGCACACTTGCAGTCGATCGGGCTTTTAGAGTTGGTTGAGACCCTCGTTGAGATCCAGGACGAAGGTCTGGCAACCCTAGACCCCTTGCCTGGGAGCCATCGTCCGAGAGAGGGGGGTGTCGTGGAGGTCGTGAGTCTCATGGGAAGGTGCCCTGGTGGGTGGATCTCATCGAGGCCCATCAATCAAGAGGACGGCGTTCGCTCCCTTGTCAACGCAAAGAACCGGTGGATGACCGCTCCCTAATCATTCCAGAAGACTCGGGAGAAACGTCGTGATGAACGGCACATAAGTGACCAGGAGGGCACTGATGAGGAACAAGATCAGGACTGGAATCGCGGCACGAGCAACTTCGAGAATGGGTTTGTCAAACCGGTAAGCGGCCAAGAAGAGATTCATTCCAACGGGAGGCGTGAGATAGCCCAATTCGAGATTGACGAGGAATAGGATTGCCAAATGAACCGGGTCGATGCCAAAAGCAACCCCCAGGGGAATGAGCAATGGCACCACCACCACGATGGCCGAGTAGATGTCCATCAGGCAACCCACCAAGATGAGAAGCAGATTCAGCGCGAGGAGGAACAACCATTTGGATTTCACATGAGTCGTTACCCACTCCATCGCTTGGTCGGGGACTTGGGCATCGATCAGAACATTGGTAAATCCAAACGCCATGCTGAGAATCAAGAGAACGCCTCCCACCAGTAAACCGCATTTGGCGAAGACGCGGGGTATGTCTCTGATGAGGTGGAGATCGCGGTGGATAAGGGTTTCCACCATCAGGGCGTAGAAGGCGGTGACCGCGGCAGCGGCGACAGGGGTGCTCAGGACTCCTGAGAAGAGGGCGACGAGCGCGACGACGGGGAGCATGAGCTCCCATTTGGCAACCCAGACGGCCCGCATCGCTTCCCGGCGGGAGAAGGGGCGAGTCTCGGCCATTTTGGTTATGGGAATCTGTCGGGCCCCCCAGTAGGCAAGAACGGCTAACATCATGAGCCCGGGAATCAAGCCCCCGAGAAACAGGTGTTCCAATCGAAGGGAACCATCTCCATTTGCGTTGGCGACGATAAAGTAGAGGATCACCGGCAGGGCGGGAGGAAATAGGATTCCGAGTGATCCGGCGCCACTCAGCAATCCCAGAGCGTTTCGTTCGGGACAACGGGCCGCCAGGAGGAGGGGCATCAGTAAAGGTCCCAGGGCGAGAATGGTGACCCCGGATCCTCCGGTAAAGGAGGTGAAGAAGGCGCAGACGAGGACCGTCACCAGAGGCGGCCCGATTGGGAACTGGCCGAACAGACTTTGAAAGACCGCGACCAGCCGATCAGATGCCTTGCTTTCGGCCAGAAGATATCCGGCGAGAGTGAACAGGGGGATGGTTGCCACCATGGGTTCGACGACGAGCGAGTATTGGCTGACCGAGACGATGGAAATGGGAAGTTCCTCCGTCCAGAAGAACAACAGAGCGGCCCCTCCGAGGGCGCTAAAGATGGGCGCGCCGAGAAGGGTGGCCGTGATGATGAGGGCGACCCCCGGCCACCAGAATGATTGGGGCGGGATTGACGTGAGCTTTGGCAGAAGCATGAGGAAGGCCGCTAGTCCGGCCGTCGCCCATCGAAACCTCCATTGGTCGGCGACTCGAAAGATGAGCTGGAGTCCCACGGTCAGGAATCCGAAGGGGATGATCAACTGAATCATCCATATCTCAACGCCGTAGGCGATCAGGCTCTCGGCGTCCCGTTCGGTCGAGATCATTTCCTGGCTGGCGATGCCGAGATAGAAGGTGATGGCCACCGCGACCGAGTAAGCCACCAGGCGGATCCAGTTCCGCCAACGTGTGCTCACCACCTGGGAGAGAGTCGAAATGGCCAGAAGTCGATCTTCTCGGGCGGCGGCGGCGGCACCCAGCATGGCCGTGATGAGGGCAAGGTGTTGCACAAAGTCGGATGCCCCGGTGATCCCCGTGTTGGTGAATTCCCGGAGGAGGCGTTCGAGGAGCGGGATAGCGATCAGCAGGGCCAGGGTCGCGGCGAGGACACCGGTCTCGATGCCAACGAACACCGACCGGAGACGGTCGAACCCTAGGGATG
>DEAY01000317.1 GCA_002348345.1 Verrucomicrobia bacterium UBA2970 | reverse complement strand
GTTCATGGCTCGGAGCATGATCGGCCAGTAGACCGCATGAAACTTGAGAATATCCTTGCCGATGACGTGAAGGTCAGCCGGCCAAAGCGAAGGCCCGTTTCCGTCCGCCCCGTCCATGTGAAGTCTGCTGAGCGAGGGATCGCCCAGAGCAGCGGGAAGACTGGCGTAGTTGACCAGCGCATCGAACCAGACGTAGGTGACGAACTCGGGATCGAAGGGAAGTGGAATCCCCCACGCGAGCCTGTTTTTTGGACGGGAGATACACAGATCCTCAAGGGGATGATTCTTGAGAAATCCGAGGACCTCGTTGCGCCGATAGTCCGGGTAGACAAAATGAGGATTGGCCTCGATATAGTCGATCAACCATTGCTGGTGTCGGCCCAGTTTGAAGTAGTAATTTTCTTCCACCAACTCGGTGACCTCGCCGTAACGGGGATCAAATGTTCCATCCGGTCCACGGTCTTTGTCGGTCAGAAATGTCTCCTCCTTGGTGGAGTAGTAGCCGCGGTAAGAATCCTTGTAAAAGTGATCTTCCTCGTGGAGGTGGGAAAGGATTTCAACCACCACCTGTTTGTGTCGTTGGCTGCTGGTGCGGATGAAGTCTTGGTTGGAGAGGCCGAGTTTTTTGGTGAGCCCCTGCCAGGTCTCGGCCAATCGATCGCAATACGCTTGTGTTTCCAATTCAGCGTTCTCGGCGGCTTGTTGCACTTTCTGGCCATGCTCGTCGAGCCCGGTCAGGAAAAAGACGTCTTGACCGAGGCTTTGGTGGCTGCGAGCGATGACGTCCGTAATGACCTTTTCATAAGCGTGGCCAAGGTGTGGCTCGCCATTGACGTAGTCGATTGCGGTGGTCACGTAGAACGCTTTGCTCATGGGCCGTCTAGTTTGGGAGAAGGAGAAGGGGGATCAATCAAAAACCCGGCAATTTGGGATTTGAGGGTTTCGTGCCGGCTTGGTCGGGACTGTGCCGTCAAATACACAGTTGAGCATGAGCTCCAGATCGGCTAAGACTCCAGGGAGTTTCGGTAGAAAAAGGTGAGTAGAATAGTATGGACAAGACAACAATGAAATTTTCGCTCCGCCCGGCGGTGTCGGCTCGGCTCGGGTTTACCCTGATCGAGCTTCTTGTGGTGATCGCCATTATCGCGATCTTGGCTGGCATGCTCCTCCCAGCATTGGGAAAAGCAAAGAGTAAGGCGCAAGGCATTGCCTGCCTGAACAACAACAAGCAGATGATGATGGGGTGGCGCTTGTACTATGACGATAACGAAGGCGAATTGGTGGGGGCGGCCGGTTGGACGCCGCCGGGTGCCCGGGCCGAGGTGCCGAATTGGACCGGAGGCTCTTGGTTGACCTTGAATAATCCCAAGGACCCGAACAATTGGAATCACGAGCGCTACACGATGCGCAGTCCATTGTGGCCCTATCTGGGCGGGTCTTTGGCCGTTTGGAATTGTCCCTCGGATAAATCCTACGGGATCAATGCCAACAATGTTCGCGTTCCTCGCATTCGAAGCATGTCGATGAACAACTGGGTGGGCGGTCCGAACTGGGGCGCATCGGGAACCGGTTGGCGTACGTTTCGCAAGGATACGGATTTTGTTGATCCAGGGCCATCTCAGACCTTTGTCCTGGTTGATGAACGCAATGAGAGCATCAACGATGGCTACTTTGTGGTCGATATGATGGGGTTTCCCGATCGGCCTGCCTCGTTCAAGATGGTCGACTATCCCGGACGATATCACAACAATGCCGCCACCTTTGCCTTTGCTGATGGGCATTCAGAGATTCACAAATGGACGAGCGCCAAGACCCTGGTTCCGTTCAAGAAGAAGGATATTCCGCTGAACGTTCCCTCTCCTAACAACGAAGATATCTTTTGGATGCAGCAGCGGAGCACAAGAAAAATCAACGCGGCCCGGTGAGCTTTGGGTCTTGCTTAATGAAAGAGCGGTGTTGGATGAAGGGGCCATTGTGGTGACCGATCGGGGGAGGGCAGCCGAAAGTGACTGCGCTCCTTCGGGTTCGGTGAGAGGCAAAGGAAGATGAGAATGACGGAAAGGCGGAGGCGGAGGGGTGGATTTACCCTGATTGAACTTTTGGTGGTGATTGCGATCATCGCGATCCTGGCGGGAATGTTGTTGCCGGCACTGGGTAAGGCAAAGAGCAAGGCGCAAGGGATCGCCTGTTTAAACAACAACAAGCAAATGATGTTGGCGTGGCGATTCTACTCGGACGACAACGACGGATTTGTGGTTGCAGCGAGTGGGGGGCAGAAGGCGCCGAACTGGACGGCCGGTTCGTGGTTGACGCTTGCCAATCCGCGGGACCCCAATAACTGGAGCCATGAGCGGTATACGATGCAGAGCCCGCTCTGGGACTACACGGGGGGATCGGTGGCGATCTGGACATGCCCCTCGGATAAGTCGTTCGGGATCAATGCCGACAATGTCCGGGTTCCCCGAATCCGGAGCATGTCGATGAATAACTGGGTGGGAGGGCCTCCTTGGAATCAATCGGGAACCGGTTGGCGGACCTTCCGCAAGGATTCCGATTTCGTCGACCCAGGCCCATCTCAGACGTTTGTTCTCATTGATGAGCGGAACGAGAGTATCAACGATGGCTACTTTGTGGTCGATATGATGGGCTTTCCCGATCGGCCCGCCTCGTTCAAGATGGTCGACTATCCCGGGCGATATCACAACAATGCCGCCACCTTTGCCTTTGCTGACGGGCATTCGGAGATTCACAAGTGGACCAATCCAAAAACATTGCCGGCGTTCAAGAAAAGCAACATGCCCTTGAATGTGCCCTCTCCGAACAACGAAGATGTTTTGTGGATGCAGCAGCGGAGCACTCGCCAGATCAGCGCGGTGCGCTGATGGATTGGTTTGAATTGAAGCCAGGGCACGTCCTCGAAATGGGGCGTGTCTTTTTTTGTTTCGCAATGATGAAGGCGTCCTGCTCTGAGCAAGGATTTGACGAATCCGACGGGCACTTCAGAATAGGGGAATGAAACGAACTGATTGGAGAAAGCGCCTTCCGCGTTCAGGACGACCGAGGTTTTCAGGGATCGTCATGGCTGGCATCGTCGGCCTGTCTCTGCTACTCGAAGGAGCAGTTCCCAACATCCTGTTTATTTTCTCGGATGACCATGGAGCCCAGGCGATCAGTGCTTATGGCTCCCGAGTGAATCAGACGCCGAACATCGATCGGATAGCCCGCGAGGGGATGCTCTTCGAGAATTGTTTCGTATCGAACGCGATTTGCGGCCCCAGTCGGGCGGTCATCCTGACGGGAAAGCACAGTCATATCAACGGATTCACCGATAATGGGGGACGATTCGACGGGGAGCAGGACACGTTTCCCAAGCGGCTCAAGACGGTCGGATACCAAACCGCGATGATTGGAAAATGGCATCTGAAGAGTGATCCGACCGGGTTTGACTATTGGGACATCCTGATTGGGCAGGGGCCCTACTACAATCCTCCGATGATTCGCAACGGGGAGCGGGTGGCGCGGGAAGGCTATACGACCGAGGTCATTACCGACCTGGCGTTGGATTGGCTGAACAAGGGGAGGGATCAAAGCAAGCCGTTCATGTTGATGTATCAACACAAGGCACCTCATCGAAACTGGCAACCCGGACCCAAATACCTGAAACTTTATGATGAGGTGACGATTCCTGAGCCGCCGACCTTGTTTGACAAATGGGAAGGGAGGAGCAGCGCCAATCGGGAACAGAAGATGACCCTTGAACACGATCTCAATGCGTCCGACTTGAAATTGGTGGCTCCAAGGAATCTAACCGAGTCGCAACGGACGGCCTGGGACGCGGCCTACGGGCCAAAAAACGAGGCGTTTCGGAAGGCGAATCTATCGGGACGAGACTTGGTGAAGTGGAAATACCAGCGCTATGCCAAAGATTATCTGCGTTGCGTTGCCGCCGTCGACCATGAGATTGGTCGAGTCCTGGATTACCTCGATCGGGAGGGTCTCGCCGAGAACACGGTGGTGATCTACTCATCGGATCAGGGTTGGTATCTGGGCGAACACGGGTGGTTCGACAAGCGTTGGATGTACGAAGAATCGCTTCGGATGCCCTTTGTGATTCGATGGCCCGGAACGGTTGAAGCAGGTTCCCGGAACGCGGATCTCATCCAGAACATTGATTTTGCCCCGACGTTCCTGGAAATCGCCGGAGCTTCCATTCCGGAGGCCATCCAAGGCCGAAGCATCGTTCCTCTTTTGAAAGGGAATCGGCCCGGGGATTGGCGGGAGTCCATTTATTACCACTACTATGAATTCCCGGGCGCCCACAGTGTTCGTCGGCATTACGGTGTTCGAACCGAACGCTATAAGCTCATTCACTTTTATCGGAAGCAGGAATGGGAATTCTATGATCTTGCGACCGACCCGGACGAGATGTGGAACCAGTTTGCGAGCCCGAACTACCAAGAAACGGTTGCCTCGCTCAAGGATGAACTTCAACGCCTTCGGACCCTCTACCAGGTCACGGATGAGGCGGATCGATTGATCGATGAACGGCGACTGCGCCGGCAACGATCGAGAGGGGCGAAGGGGGGAGGCCGAGCCGAGCGGCCTTGATTCGGCCCATCGCCGACTCCCAGGGGTTCCAAAACGAAGGGATATTTTGTCGTTGCGGCGAAGCTGGAAACGGTAAAGGTTGTAAGAGAAGACGGAGTTTGGAGCCAGGCGAGAAACCCAGAGGACACCGGGGTTTCGATTCCAAACCGTTGGAGTGAGTGTAATGGAGCGAAAGGGTGTCAACAAAAGGCAATGATCGGTTTGATTTTGATAATGGTTGTGACCGGAGGAATCAGTCTTCTCGCACAAGGTCACGTCAAGAGCATGTTCGCCAAGTACAGCAGGGTGGGGGCTCAGGGGGGCTACACCGGTGCCCAGGTGGCTGCTCAGATTCTCCGTTCCTCGGGCATTTCGGATGTTTCCATTCATGAGCAGCAGGGGATGTTGGGGGATCACTACGACCCCCTGCACAAGCGCCTGGTCCTCTCGACGGAGAACTATCATGGTCGATCCGTGGCGGCCATCGGGGTCGCGGCTCACGAATGTGGCCACGCGATCCAACATCAGCAGGCCTATGCCCCGCTGAAGATGCGAATGGCTGCCGTTGGGATCACCACCTTCGCCAATCAGGGGCTGAGTTACCTGTTCTTCTTTGGGATGATGTCCGGATTGCTGTCAACCTTTGCCGGAGTCGCCGCCATGGCAGCGTGCTGGGGCGTGATTATGGTCTTCAATCTCATCACGCTTCCGGTGGAATATGATGCGTCTCGGAGAGCCAAAACCGTTCTGAGCCAACTGGGTTTTACCGCAACCCCTGGTGAGAATGTAGCGGTGGCGAAAGTACTCAACGCGGCCGCTTTGACCTATGTGGCCGCCTTCATCACCTCGCTCTTGTATTTCTTGTACTTTCTCCTCCCACTCCTGACGGGCCGGGGTGATGACTAGGCTTGGTGAGGGCGGAGGCCTCCCTCGCGGCGGTGACAAGCACGCTTGCCTCGTTCGACGGGTTCTCCCAAGATTCCGGGATGGCGCTGCCATGTGATTATCATATGCACACCCCCTTGTGCCACCATGCCAAAGGGGAACCCACCGAGCTCGCGGCTCGGGCCGTTGCGATGGGGCTGACTGAAATCGGATTCTCCGAACACAATCCGATGATTCGGAATGACTGGGACGACTGGCACATGGAGATCGAGAACCTGGATGCTTACCTTGGCAAGCTGCATCAGGCTCAAAAGGAATACCCCGATCTGACGATCAAACATGCTCTGGAGGTCGATTTTATCCCCGGCCATGAGGATTGGATTCGGGAATTGGCCCGCCGGCACGACTGGGATTACTTCATCGGTTCGGTGCATTACATTTCCGACACCTTCGACATAGACAATCCCTTTAAGATTGACCAGTGGAAGGAAAGAAGGCCCTACGACGTTTGGTCAGCCTACCTAGAACGGTTGACGGCGGCCGCGGCGTCTGGGCTGTTTCAAATCATAGGACACCCCGATCTCTGCAAGAAGTTTTGCTTTTATCCGGACGAGGATGTCCTGCCACTGTTTCGGACGTTCCTGGAGACTGCCCGAGATCATGAGGTGGCGATCGAGATCAACACGGCCGGATTGCGGAAAGATTGCCGGGAGATGTATCCCAGCCCGGCGATCCTGGGGATGGCTCGTGAGCTTGGGGTGCGCTTGACCTTTGGTTCGGATGCCCATGCGCCGGAGGAGGTGGGTGCTGATTTCGCGGCGGCCGTCGAATTCGCCCGGTCGGTGGGCTACCGGGAAACCTGCCGTTTTACCCAGCGGCGATGTGAAGTGGTTCCGCTGGCTTAATGGTTCATCGATGGGTTTGAGGCGGGGATCGTCTCGCTCGCAATCCAACCCAGATACGCATCGGATCCCGAGGTGATCGGGAGAGCGATCACCTCGGGGACGTCATAAGGGTGCTGCTTCAGGAGGTGTGCCTGGAGATCATCGAAGCGATGAGCCGTTGTTTTGAAGAGGATCAGGCATTCGGTGGCCTGTTCCAGTTTCCCTTCCCACCAGTAGTGGGATTCCATTTTGGGCAAGATATTCGCGCACGCGGCGAGCCGGGTCCCGAGGCTTGAACGAACGAGGCTTCGGGCGGTCTCAGGATCTGGGGCGGAGACGAAGACGACCACGGGTTCGGGGGAATCTGGATTCATGGTTGGTGTTCCGGGTTGGGGCGAGCGGAATTTTGCGGCCTGCACTCGTTGGGTTGACGGTTTCGAGAGGGGTCTCTTAAGTGGGGGATGGGACCTTGGCAACCAGTTTTTCTTTGAATTCTGAGCGAAACCCCATAAAGATCCGCCTTCTTTTGGCACTGGCATCTTGCCTGATGGAAAGATAATCACACATGAAACGGACGCATCACTGCAACGAAATACGGGCCGATCACATTGGCCAAGAGGTCACGCTGAACGGATGGGTACACTCTCGCCGGGATCTAGGGGGAGTGCTTTTCATCGATGTTCGGGACCGGGAGGGGCGGACCCAGACCGTCTTTGATCCGTCCGATGTGGATCAGGCGCTCTTTGATCGAGCGGCGAGCCTGCACAGTGAGAGTGTGATCGCCGTCCGGGGCAAAGTCCGTCAGCGTCCCGAGGGGACCGATAATGACAAGATCCCGACCGGCCATGTCGAGATTCTCGTGGCTGAAATGGAGGTATTGAATGCCGCCGATGTCCTCCCGTTCCAGGTCGATGATCCCGAAGTCGCTGCCAAGGTTCATGAAGAACTCCGCCTCAAACACCGTTACCTTGATTTGAGGCGCCCTGAATTGGCTCGTAATCTGAGGATCCGAAGCAAGGCGGCGACGACCACACGCTTCTTTCTCGATGCGGAAGGTTTTTCCGAGATCGAGACGCCCCTGCTCTTCAAGTCGACCCCGGAAGGAGCTCGCGAATTCCTCGTGCCCAGTCGAGTTCATCCCGGCGAGTTTTACGCCCTGCCTCAGTCCCCGCAGCAGTTTAAGCAGATTCTCATGGTCGGGGGGGTGGAACGATATTTTCAGTTGGCGCGCTGCTTCCGTGACGAGGATCTGAGAGCCGATCGTCAACCTGAATTCACCCAGATCGATATCGAGATGTCATTCATCGATCGGGAGGATATTTATGCTCTGATTGAGGGGCTCCTGAAGGAGATTTGGAAGAAAACCATTGATCACGAGGTCACCACTCCCTTCCTTCGGCTGACCTTTGAGGAAGCGCTGAATCGATTCGGGATTGACAAGCCAGATACCCGTTTCGCGATGGAGTTGGTTGACTTCACCGAGGACTTTAAGTCCAGCGCATTCAAGGTTTTCAGCGGGATGGTGGCAAAAGGAGGGGTCGTGAAGGCGATCAATGCAAAGGCTTACGCCGACGTCACGCAGGGACAAATGGAAACGATGACCGAGCTCGCCAAGAGTTTCGGAGCAAAGGGGCTTGCTTACATCAAGGTGGAAGGTGGGGAATGGAAGTCTCCGATCGTGAAGTTCTTTTCGGATGCCGAAAAGGCGTCGCTTCAAGAGAAGTTGGGGATCGAAGAGGGAGATTTGATTCTGTTTGCCGCAGATGAGTGGCTTAATGCCTGTGAAATCCTCGGCAAGATTCGACTCTACTGCGCGGAGATTCTCCAAGCTCAGGGGAAGCTGACCCTGGATCCCCATCGATTCGACTTTCTTTGGGTGACTGATTTTCCGTTACTCAGTTTTGATCAGGAAATGAATCGTTGGTACTCCAGCCATCACCCTTTCACGGCTCCGGTCGCGGAGGATATCCCGTTCCTGACCGAGGATCCCAAGCGGGTGAGGGGCCAACACTACGACATCGTCGTCAATGGGGTGGAATTGGGCGGGGGATCGATTCGTATTCATCAGCCGGATGTTCAGAAGACGGTGTTTGAACAGGTCCTTCAGCTGCCTGAGGAGGTGGTGCAGGAGCGGTTTGGATACATGCTCGAGGCCTTCCGCTACGGCGCTCCCCCGCATGGGGGCATTGCTTTGGGATTTGACCGGATGATCGCCCTCCTCTGCGGGTGTCAGAGTATTCGAGACGTGATAGCATTCCCCAAGACGGCCAAGGCGGCGGATCTGCTTTCTGAGTCACCCGCTCGGGTCGAGGCCAAGCAATTGCGAGACCTCCATCTCCATCTCAAGGTTGCCGCTCCCAAGGGCGAGAAGTCGGAGCCGTAATTTCCCGGGCTCAGACCGGGTTCGTGACCAGGGGGATGGGGAGGGGTTGTGGCAACCGCCCTTCCTCCCAGGGCCAGCGGCCTGTCAGGAATACCTCAGCAACAGCGATCTCTTGCCGCGCGGTTAGAAATTGGTCCGCGTGTGAGAGCACTACGGCTGCTCGGCGGTTGGGGCAGGGTCGGCTGGGGAGGAGGCCTCCAAGAGTCGTTCGTCGATGGCCTTCAGGAAGGCAAGCCCTTCTTCGCTTCCGAGTTTCGCCGCTCGTTCAAAATAATCGCGGGCCTGCCCAAGGTCTTGTTCGACAAATCGACCTTGAACGTAGTAGGTCCCCACCGCGGCCAACGCATCGGGATGGTTCAATCGAGCGGCCCGAAGAAACCATTGAAAGGCATCCTTAGGAGCGGGAAACACCCCTTTGCCGGTGTCGAGGATGCGGGCGAGGTGGAATTGCGATTCGGCGTGACCTTTTTCGGCAGCGACGTGATACCACTTGGCGGCAGTTTTAGGATCGGGCGGCGTTCCTTTGCCTTCTTCAATCATGACCCCAAGATTGTATGAGGCCATGACATTGTCTTGTTGTGCGGCCGTCTGAAACCAGGCGAGGGCGCGAGTGTTGTCTTGAACCTGAGGATGATCGGAGGCCAGAGTGGTGGCGAGAAGCATTGCCGCCTGTTGATGGCCTTTCGTGGCCGCTCGCTCCAACCAATGAACCGATTGAGCGAGATCAGCGGGAATGCCGAACTGGCCTTGCAGGAGAAGACCAGCATTGAATTGGGCGGACGGGTTCCCCAATTCGGCGGCCTCGAGAAACCACTGGAGCGAGGTGGCATAATCTTGTGGCACGAGTTCCCCCTGGGAATAGATGTGTGCGAGTCGCAGGAGAGCGGGGACGAAATCTAGGTCGGCTGCTTTCCGAAACCACTCCAGTGCTTTGGTGATGTCCTCCGGGGAGGTGCTTTGCTGGTAAATCACCCCGAGATTGTAGAGTGAGACGAGATCTCCCGACCGGGCGGATTTCTGAAACCACTCGACGGCCTTGCCGAGATCGGCTTCGACGGACTGTCCTTCGAGGTATCGGATTCCCAGCTCGGCTTGAGCCCGTGGATCCCCTTGCTCGGCGCAGCGCCGGTACCATTGGAGGGCCTGGGCCTCATCCTGGCTTCCGGCGGCACCATTGGCATGGAGTCGGGCGAGTCGAAACTGGGCCCCACGGTCGCCTTTTTCTGCGGCAATCCGATACCAATGCACAGCCTCTTTGGGATCCTCTGGACCACCATGGCCGGCCTCCAGCATCAGGCCAAGATTGAATTGAGCCATTGTGTTGTCCTGTTCCGCTGCGGCTCGATACCATTGGCGGGCGGAGGCGGGATTGGCTTCGATACCGGTCCCCGCGGCAAAGGCCGCGGCCACCTTAAGTTGGGAGGCGATGTGCTGGTTTTCCGCAGCGAGCAAGTAGTAGCGAATGGCTTTGCGGTCATCCTGTTTCACGCCTTTGCCGAGTTCGTACATGCTCGCGAGGTAGAACTGCGCTTTCGAATTCCCTTGCTCGGCTGTTTTCTGATAATAGCGAGCCGCTTCGGAGAAATCCTGAGTGACCCCCTGGCCGGTGGCATAAGCCTGGCCGAGTTCAAGCTGGGCTTCGGAATGGCCCAGTTCCGCAGCTTGACGAAGCCATCGAATGGCATCGGTGGGATTCGCCGCGACACCGTAGCCGTTGAGGTAGGAGGTTCCCACCCGGTATTGGTCTTCCAGATGGCCTCGCTCGGCATTGAGGAGGCGCCCGGCAAAAAGCTGTTCGGGTGACATCATTCGGGTGAGCTCGGAGCGACGCTGAATGGCCTCCTGATGATCCTGATCCGCCGCGAGGCTAAACCAGACGTAGGCTTCAGAAAAATCTTGCTGCACTCCTTTTCCGGTCATGATGGCCATTCCCAGACTGTATTGCGCTCGCGCGTCGCCTTGAGCGGCGGCAGAGGCGTGGTATCGGAGCGCCTCGGGGAGGTTGATTTCAACGCCGAGGCCGTTTTGCAGGAACACGCCGAGGTTGTACTGGGAAGTTGGGTCGCCTTGGTCGGCCGCCTTCTGAAACCATCGGGCGGCCTCGCCGTAGTTTTGATTGACCCCTAAGCCCTGGACATAGAGGACGCCCAGGTTGTACTGGGCTTCCAGGTGCCCCTTGGAGGCGGCCCGGCGAAACCAGTTGGCGGCTTGAGCGAGATCCTTGTCGACTCCGGATCCGTTGAAGTAGGCCAGGCCGAGATTGAATTCGGCGGCCGGATCTTCGGTCGCCGCCGCCTGGCGGAGTTGATCCAGGGTCACGGTTGCGGCATGCGTCAAGGGGGTGGTGGAAACAACCCAGCTGGTCAAAGAATAGAGCACACAGGCGAGAACGAGCCTTGCTCGCGCTCCGGGGAATCGCTGACTCAGGCTACCCGTCATGAACCCGTTGATGATAAACCGAGTCCATTGATCGTCGTCAACTGGATTGATTGGAATTCGGCATGCCGTCGCCGAGAACCCGGTGAGGGGAATCGAGGGTTGTATTCCAGCGCCTGCCCTTTCTAAGATCCAACGGATTGAATTGGGTTGAGTGGACATAGAAAGGAATTGAACAATGGCTTTACGTTTAGGTGATGAGGCGCCGAACTTTTCGGCGGAGACGACCGAAGGCACGATTGATTTTCACAGTTGGCTGGGTGATTCGTGGGGAGTGCTCTTCTCCCACCCGGCAGACTACACTCCGGTATGCACGACCGAGTTGGGGACGGCTGCGAAGCTCAAGGACGACTTCAGCCGGCGGAATGTCAAGATGATCGCGATCAGCGTCGATGATCTTGAATCCCACAAGGGTTGGATCAACGACATCAACGAGACTCAGAGGACCACCATGAATTTTCCGATCATTGCGGATCCGGACAAAACCGTGGCCACCCTCTATGACATGATTCACCCGAATGCGGACGATAAGATGACGGTGAGGAGCGTGTTCGTCATCGGGTCCGACAAGAAGATCAAGTTGACCATCACCTACCCCGCGTCAACCGGTCGGAATTTTCAGGAATTGCTTCGGGTGGTTGATTCGTTGCAATTGACCGCGAAGCATAAGGTTGCGACTCCGGCGAATTGGAAGGATGGGGAGGATTGCATTATCGTTCCGGCAGTGACGAACGATGAGATTCCAGGACTTTTTCCCAAAGGCCACCGCGAGATCAAACCCTATCTCCGCTATACCCCCCAGCCAAACAAGTAGCCTCTGGTGCCTCGGAGACCGGCGTTGGCTAGGATGAAGACTGATGAGTGAGGCATCGGCCCTCTCAATTCGACCGGCGCGTCCAGGCGATGCCGATGTGATCCTTGACCTCATTCGTGCCCTGGCGGTTTACGAGAAAATGGAGGATCAGGTGGTTGCGACCCCAGAACGCCTACAGGCGACCCTTTTTGGGGATCGTCCGCAGGCTCATTGTCTTCTGGCGGAGGTGGGCGGGGAAGCCGTGGGGTTGGCGATCTATTTTTACTCCTATTCGACATTTTTGGCGCGCAAGGGGCTCCATCTTGAGGATTTGTATGTCAAAGAAGCGTTCCGGGGGCGAGGTTATGGGGAGGCCATTCTTCGTTTCTTGGCGGGGATCGCTCTCAAGGCGTCATGTGGGCGGTTTGAATGGACCGTTCTGGATTGGAACGAGCCCGCCATTTGCTTTTACAAGAAGATGGGAGCAGACATCCTCGACGAATGGCGGATTTGCAGGGTCGCCGGCCCGGCGCTCAAGACGCTTGCCAGGGGGGGGATTGAATGACGGGGAACTGCTGGAGGGCCCAGGGATTTCGCTGAGAGGAGCTCGTTATGGCGTTCCGTCAACCGGATGACTATCCGCAATCGTTTCGAACAAGAAACCAGTGGATTCGCGCGGGACGGGGATCACGGACCCTCCCGAGGATTGAGCGGCCTGTTTCGATGTTTCTCGAACAGGAGAGGAATCGACACGGAGCGCTCGCTGAGGCCGCCACCATCCTTTTGGTCAACCGGGAGTGTCCCTGGACCTGCTTCATGTGCGATCTCTGGCAGAATACCCTTGAAGGGACCGTGCCCGCTGGGGCGATTCCCCGCCAGATCCAATACGCGCTCTCACACTTGGAAGTGCCAGGATCTCGCGAAGCCCGCCAATCCATGCAACTCAAGTTGTACAATAGCGGCAGTTTTTTTGATCCCAAGGCAATCCCGAAAGAGGATGACGGATCGATCGCAGAATTGGTTCAGGATTTTGATACCGTTGTGGTCGAGAGCCATCCTCGCTTAATTGGAGAACGATGTTTTCGGTGGAATGATCGGTTGGAGCCGCACTTGGAAGTTGCGATGGGGCTGGAGACGGTCCATCCTGGTTCGCTCGAAGCCTTGAACAAGGGATTCGGTTTAAGCGACTTCGAAAGGGCGAGTCAACGACTGGGCGCAGGCGGGGTGGGGCTTCGAGTCTTTCTCATGGTGAACCCCCCTTTTATTCCTCCCGCCGACCAGGAGCAGTGGTTGCATCGGTCGGTTGATGCTGCGCTTGAGTTGGGTGCTTCAACTCTTTCTCTGATCCCGACCCGCTATCAAGGCGGAAGAATGAAGGCGATGCTTCACGCGGGCTTGGTTGAGGCGACAACGCTTCGTCAGCTTGAGGACGGGCTTGATTGGGCGATCCATCGAACTCAAAGGCGGGTGTTTGCGGATCTCTGGGACCTGTCGGCATTGAGTCAGTGCAGTCATTGTTTTGGGGAGCGTCGAGCCCGGTTGGAGGCGATGAACACGCAGCAGATCGTGCTGGATCGAGTGACCTGCCTCCATTGCCATGGTGAGTAAGACGCGAAGGCCTGATATCGTTGTCATCGGCGCGGGATTTGGAGGGTGTCTTGCGGCGATGGTGGCGCGGCAACTGGGGCGGTCGGTTCTCTTGATCGAACGGGGGGCGCACCCGCGCTTTGTGATTGGCGAATCGACCACTCCACTGACCAATTTTTTCCTTGAGGAAATCGGGAATCAATATGAATTGGCTTTTCTCAAGGGACTATCGAGTTGGGGGCGTTGGCAGCAAAGGTTTCCCCACCTCCCGTGTGGCTTGAAACGGGGCTTTTCCTTTTTCCACCATCAGCAGGGTGAATGCTTCAACCGAGGGGGCGGCCGGGCTAGGGAATTACTGGTTGCGGCCAGCCCGGGCCCGGAATTGGCTGATACCCACTGGTTTCGGCCGACCTTCGACGCGTTTCTGTTGGAGCAAGCCGTTGGATTGGGAGTCGAATACCAAGATCGAACGACGGTTGTGGCGGCCGAAGAAACCCCTTCGGGAATGTGCCTCGATCTGCAGTCAGCGGATGGGACAAGGCGTCTTGAGGCGTCGCTTGTGATCGATGCCTCGGGACCTCGAGGCGCTCTCTACCGGCTTCTCGGCCTGAAGAATAAAGGGTTTTCGGAAATGCCCTCGACCCGGGCGGTTTACTCCCATTTTCGCTCGGTGGCACCGTGTGTTTCCCGGCCGGAGTTTTGCTCCCATGAGACGCCGCCCTATCCAATTGACGCCGCCGCGGTCCACCATCTGTTGGATCAAGGATGGATGTGGGTGTTGCGATTCAACCACGGGATCACGAGCGCTGGGGTTGTGTTTTCAAGGGAGAATAAGGATCCAGAATTAGACGGCGAGGCACTGTGGCATTCCGTGCTCGACCGGTATCCTTCCCTTGGTGGTCTCTTTGCCGGGGGAGAACCAGTGGAGGACTTTTGTCGAATGGATCAGGTTCCTTTTTGTGTTGGAGAAGCGGGGGGAAAGCATTGGGTGCTTCTGCCCGCGGCGGCGGCGGCGATTGATCCCTTGTTTTCGACGGGTTTTCCTCTGAATCTGTTGGGGATTTTACGGTTGGGTCGGCTGATACGAGCGGCATGGGCAGGTGAATCGATGGAGGATCTCATCCGACGATATAGCCACGAGGTGCTCAGTGAGGCGGTCCGGACGTCCCGACTTGTGGGGCTAGCTTATCGTTCGATCGGGAGGCCGAGACTCTTCAATGCCATCACTTATCTCTACTTTGCGGCGGTCAGCTATGAAGAAATCTATCGGCGCCTGGGGTTGTCGGACGTGGCGGATCGCTTCCTCCTTGGAAGCCATTCGGAATTCGGCGCTCGCCTTGATGACATGGTGGATCGGCTGAGTGGCCGGATTCGCGCCCTTCCCGAGTCCGAAATAGGGCGGCTGGAAGGGCAGATTCTCAGAGCCGTTCAACCCTTTGACGTGATGGGGCTGGGAAGGAGGCATCGCCACAACTGGTATCCCGTCGATTTGGTTGAATTGTTCGCCGCGAGAGACAAGTTTCCGGCGAGTGCTGACCAACTCATCCAGTTGCTTTCTCAAATGGGGGTCAACTCTCAGGTTCTTGAGCGCTTTCGTTAGCGAAATGACCTTGCACTTGCCGCCAAAGGCACGGCGGATTAGTGTACAGCGATGAAGAGGGTTTGGTTGATCTGGATGTTGTTTTTCCTCACGCCGTTTGCGGGATGGGCCGCTGAAGGAGCGGTGGAGGAGGTCGGCGAATCACCGAAAGAATCCGGACCCGTTTATGTGATTCCTATCCGAGACGACATCATGCCGCCGGTCCTCTATGTCGTGCGTCGAGGGATTAAAGAAGCCTTGGCTGCCGACGCCAGCCTGGTCGTTCTCGATATGGAAACCAATGGGGGGCGCGTTGACACCACGGAGGAGTTGATCGAGATTCTCGATCGCTTTGAAGGGCGGAAAGTGACCTATGTGAACAAGAAAGCTTTTTCAGCCGGAGCGTTCATTTCAGTGGCGACGGAATCCATCTATATGGCACCCGGGAGTGTCATTGGTGCCGCCGCGCCAATCTTGATGGCACCCGGAGGAACGGGCGTCGAGGCGATGCCCAATACGATGGAGGTGAAGATGACGTCGGGAATCAGTGCCTTGGTGCGGGCCAACGCCGAACGCTACGGTCATAACGTGGACGTGATCGAGGCCATGATCGACAAATCCAAGGAATTGAACGTTGATGGCCAGGTGCTCTGTGAAAAGGGGCAGATTCTGACCTTGACCAATACCGAGGCGGGCAAGGAATACGGCGATCCCGGCAAACCGTTGTTGTCTTCGGGGACCGTTCCCGATCTGAGCGGTTTGATCAGGACACTCGGTTTGGAAGATGCCGAACTCGTTCGCATTGACCCCACCGGAACGGAACAATTGGGGGCATGGGTTAATCGAATCAGCCCGATACTTCTTATGATCGGAATCATTGGGTTGTATCTTGAATTCAAAACACCCGGGTTTGGCCTGCCGGGGATCATCGGATTGGGGGCGTTTGTCCTCTATTTCTTAGGCGGTTACATCGCTGGATTATCAAGTATTGGTTGGGGAGCGGTTTTTGTGGTTGGGTTACTGCTGCTCATTGTGGAGTTGCTCCTGATCCCCGGGACGCTGATTACCGGATTGGTGGGAGCGGCCATGATGCTGGGTGCCATTATCATGGCATTGGTTGATTGGGATCCAACGTTGCCGGCCTATGCTGTGCCCAACGTGAGCCAGTTTGCTCTACCGTTGCGGTCGCTGACCCAGGCGCTGTTTGGAGCGCTTCTCTTTGTCCTGATCATTGGGCGATACCTGCCCGAAACAAGGCTCTACCGGCGGATGGTTTCAGCCACGGCCAGCGGTATGGAAACAGAAGATGCTTTGGCGTCAACGCATCATCGTCGGGTGGGGCAGACGGGAGAGGTCCTGACGGCCCTTCGGCCTGGAGGCAAAGTGCGATTTGGGGACGAGACCTTGGACGTCATCTCGCAGGGTGAGATGATCGAAGTCGGTGCCACGGTCAAAATCATTGATTTTAGCGGCAGCGATCCGGTGGTCGTAAGTATATAGCCGGGTTGCTGGGGGAAGGAGAGGTCATGAAGGGATTGCACCTCAAGGTGATTAGCATCGGGAGACGAGAGGGGGCCGCCGCCGGCGCTTGAAAATGAGACCATTGTGGTACATGTTCTTCTCCTATGTCTCCGGTCAGGAACCAGGTTGCACCGCACTCTGGGTGGATCTTTGAGGTTTGACCGATAATGGGATGTTTTCCCGATGGAATTGTATTGATTTGAATCTTAGGCAAGCATTTCGTTCTTTTTTAAGGTTGTGAATAACCTCTCGATAACTCATGACAGGTTGTCCTCGCGTGGCTTCAAGAAATCACTTAAAACACAAGCATTCAGGTCGAGGTCGTTTGGGATTCTGGGTTGTTTTGTCGTTTGTTAAGAGACTAATTCATCGGGTGGGATGTGTCTAAATACCTGGTTTTAAGCAATTTATCAATAAATGAGACGGGGTCGATTTGTAAGCGTTACGAAGGTGAGATGAGGACGATAATGGGGTCTCGAAGGTCCAAGTTGCTGATATTGAGAATGTTACCGAAATGTGAATGAGTGGGGTGAATAAGGTTTAGAAATTTCGAGGAATTGGGTCGAAATGCTAGTTCAGTCAGAGGCAGAGGAATTGTGGCAATCGGTTCGGTCGGCGCTGAAGTCGATGTTGAACGATGAGATTTATGGTCTGTGGTTTGCGCCGATTCGGGCGGTTGAATTGCAGTCGGGTGATCGATTAGTGTTGGAAGTCCCCAACGATTTCTGTGAGGTATGGATCCGGGAGAATTATTCGGGCTTGATGCGTGATGTCACGATGCAGTGTGCACAGAAGCAAATCGAAATCGATTTTGTGGTTGCACCCGTATCTAAGATGGCGCCTCCAGAACCGGTTCCAGCCCAGCCTGAGCCGGTTCAGCCTCGGCGACGGTCTTCTTCGTCCAAGAAGCGGGCCGCCGAGCAATTCAATCCGAAGTATACCTTTGAGACCCTCGTTGTCGCGAAGAGCAATGAGATGGCCCACAGTGCAACGATCGCTGTTGCTCAGGCCCCTGGAAAGGCCTACAATCCCTTGTTTATTTATGGAGGGGTGGGTCTAGGGAAGACTCATTTACTTCATGCCATTGGCCAATACGTGAGCGAACACATGGAAAATGCCAATGTCGCCTACCTCTCGTGTGAAAAATTCACCAACGAGTTCATCGACGGACTTCAGAATAATCAGTTAGTGCGGTTTCGGCGGAAGTACCGGCAAACCGACGTTCTCCTGTTGGATGATGTTCAGTTTCTGTCTGGAAAAGAACGTATCCAGGAGGAGTTTTTTCACACCTTCAACGCGCTCCACGAAGCCCACAAACAAATCGTCATCACTTGTGATCGACCGGCTTGTGAGATTGGGGGCCTCGAACAGCGCCTGGTCTCGCGTTTTGAGTGGGGTCTCTCCACGGATCTCCAGCCGCCAGACGTGGAAACCCGACTAGCAATTTTGCGGAAAAAAGCCAAATCGCTCGGTGCCGAATTGCCGAAGGAGGTTCTGGAATTCCTGGCAAATCGCATCCGGGCGAATATCAGGCGCCTCGAAGGCGCGCTCATCCGAGTGGCTTCCTATTCCTCGCTCACGGGGCGGGAGTTGACTGTGGATGTGGTTGAGAATCTCCTGCGGGATATTCTTCAGGAGGAAGGGAAGTCTACCGTAACGATCAGTTCGATTCAGAAGCGGGTGGCTGGGCATTTTGATATTCGTCTGGCAGACATGTCGAGTCGGCGGCGACCTGAGAATATCGCCTTTCCCCGGCAAGTCGCCATGTTTCTTTCGCGACAACTGACGGGGAGTTCGCTCAATACGATTGGTGAGGCATTTGGTGGTCGCGATCACGGTACGGTGCTCCATGCCTGCCGCTTGGTCAAAGATCGGATGGACACGGATCAAACCATCCGCCAAGTTGTCTCCTATCTTCAAAAACAGCTTCAACGTTAGCTTGCTGCAAGGGCGGCTGGACCTCGACGAGGGACTTCCTCTCCCATAGGACGGCTGGAGCACATGGGTGCACCTCTCATCAAGGTTGATGGTCTCTCGAAGACTTACCGGACTTTCAAAAAAGAGCCGGGGTTTCTGGGGGCCCTTCGGGGACTGGTGAATCGACGCTATGAGTCAGTCTATGCGGTCAAGTCGGTTTCCTTCGAAGTCCAGCCAGGGGAACTCGTGGGCTTTCTCGGGCCTAATGGCGCGGGGAAAACCACCACCCTGAAGATGTTGTCAGGGCTGCTTCATCCAACGGGAGGTCAAGCTGAAGTCATGGGCTACACTCCCTGGGAACGTCCCGATGGATACCGGAGACAATTCGCCTTGCTCTTGGGACAGAAGAATCAGCTTTGGTGGGATCTTCCCGCCTATGAGTCTCTCCAGTTGAATGCCAAGATCTATGGGTTGAACAAAGATGACTTTGAACGGACGGTCGATGAGCTGACCCAACTCCTTGATGTGGCGGGGAAGTTACGGGTGATGGTGCGGGAACTATCTCTCGGCCAGCGAATGAAACTCGAGCTGATCGCTTCCCTCCTGCATCATCCGAAGTTGCTGCTTCTGGATGAACCGACGATTGGGCTCGACGTGGTGTCACAGAAGACCGTGCGAGAGTTTCTTCAAGACTACAACCGAAGCCACGGGACCACCATGATGCTGACCAGCCACTACATGGCCGATATCCAAGCCCTCTGTGAACGGGTCATCATCGTCGATCGGGGTGAGTTGACCTTTGATGGCCAACTTTCCGAGGTGGTGGATCGATTCGCTGATCATAAGATTCTAACCATTCAGTGGGAGGGGACCTGCCCCCAACCCAGAGCGTGGTTCACTCAGTTTGGGACCGTGGTGGAATTGGATTTAGCGAGGGTTCAGTTGAAAGTGCCGCGGGGCCGGGTCATCTGGGCTTGCAAACAGTTACTGGAGGTGTTGCCGGTCTCCGATATCGATATTCGCGACGTTCCGATTGAAGAGGTGATCGGTGAAGTCTTTCAGCGGGATGGGATGATGCTGTCTCCCACTGATCGGGGTTGACCTTACGAGACCGACTCGACAAATCGCTTCATTCGATCCATCGCGATTTCCAACTGATCGAATCCGGTCGCGAAACAGCATCGAAGAAACCCCTCGCCTGAAGGTCCGAAGGCACTCCCTGGAACGCAGGCAACCCGTTCCGCTCTCAGCAGATCGAGTGAGAACGCCTTCGAGGACAGATCCGTCGCCCGGATCGAAGGAAAGGCGTAGAAGGAACCGCGAGGAAGGTGGCAGTGAAGGCCCATGTCGTTGAGGGATTGCACGACGAAGTCTCGGCGGAGTCGATAGTGCTCCTTCATTGCGAGCGCTGCCGTCTTGCCGTTTCGCAGGGCTTCGATCGCGGCTTCCTGGCTGATGCTGCTGGCGCAGAGCATCGAGTATTGGTGAATCCGGAGCATGGCCTCGATCATTGGGGCGGGCCCGCAGGCGTAGCCAATGCGGAACCCGGTCATCGCGAAGGCCTTGGAGAGTCCGTGAAGGAAAATCGTCCGCTCCTGCATTCCGGCAAGGGAGGCAATCGACTGATGCGTTCCCTCATAGGTGAGTTCGGCATAGATCTCGTCGGCGATCACGATCAGGTTGTTTTCACGAGCGATTTCGGCGATGGCCTTGAGCTTGTCTTTGGTCAAGGATCCGCCGGTCGGGTTGGTCGGAAAATTCAGGATGAGCACTCGACTCTTGGGAGTGAGGGAAGCCCGAATCGCTTCAGGCGATAGCGAGAAGCGATCGCTTTCGGTGCAGGGGATCGCTCGGGGCTTGCCGTGAACCATCGCGATGCTGGGATGATAACTGACGTAGCACGGCTCGTGATAAAGTACCTCGTCGCCTGGGTTGACGATCGCTCGCAACGCAAGATCGAGGGCTTCGCTGACCCCAACCGTGACGAGGATCTGCTCCTTTGGGTCATAAGCAAGGCCGAAATTGGCTTGAAGATACTCTGCAATGGCTTCCCGCAGTTGGGGCATCCCGAGGTTTGAGGTGTAGGAGGTGTGCCCTCGTTCGAGAGCGTAGATGGCGGCTTCGCGGATATGCCAGGGCGTGGTGAAATCCGGTTCGCCAACGCCAAGAGAAATGACACCCTCCAAGCCCTGAACCAATTCGAAGTAATCTCGAATCCCGGAGCGTGGAATATTTGCGATGTGCTCTGCGATCATGCTGTTGGCTTCTTGACGTCGGCGATCGATGCCCTGATGCACTCCGGCGGAGGATGGCCCAGAGGGGGCGTCCTGGGAGGGGAGGGCCCTGGAATGCCCCTAGGCGGCTGCCTTGTCAGACTTGAGACGGAATTCGGGCTCGGCTAATCCGTCAACGAATTTCTGGGTAACTTTGATTCCCTTAATGTCCTTCCGGCTCGGCACGTCGTACATCGTATCGAGCATCAGGCGCTCCAGCATTCCTCGCAAAGCGCGAGCGCCTGTCCCTTTCTCGATGGCTCTCTGGGCGAGGCGCTGAAGGGCTTTCTCGGTGAACTCGAGTTCAACACCCTCGTAGGCAAACAGTTTGATGTATTGTTTGATGAGGGCATTCTTTGTGCCTTTGAGGACTTCGATGAGTTGGGACTCGTTCAGCTCTTGGAGTACCGTGAACATGGGAAGCCGCCCGATGAATTCGGGGATGAACCCGTAGGCGATGAGATCCTCGGGTTCAACATATTGGAGGGCCCGGCAGCCCTCAATCGTGTCAAGGTCCCTCTCATGCTTGGCCGATCCGAAGCCGAGCAATTGGCGACCCAGCCGTTTCTGGATGATCTTGTCCAATCCGACAAAGGTGCCCCCACAGATGAAGAGGATGTTGGTGGTGTCCACCCGAACGTATTCTTGTTGAGGGTGTTTCCTTCCCCCCTGAGGAGGAACGTTGCAAACCGTCCCCTCGATGATCTTAAGGAGAGCCTGTTGCACCCCTTCTCCAGAGACATCACGGGTGATAGAGACATTTTCCGTGGTCCGAGCAATCTTATCGATTTCGTCGATATAAATGATTCCCATCTCAGCCCGTTTGATGTCGTAGTCGGCGTTTTGAAGCAGTCGAAGCACGATATTCTCGACGTCTTCACCGACGTATCCGGCTTCCGTGATCGTGGTGGCGTCGACGATGGCAAAAGGCACATCAAGGGATTTAGCAAGGGTACTCGCCAGGAGGGTCTTTCCCGAGCCCGTGGGGCCGATGGTGAGAATATTGCTTTTCTCAATCATCACGTCATCCCATGCCGGATCCTCTCCCAATGGGCGGCTTCCGGCGCTCAGGTGTTCCAACTCAAGCCGTTTGTAGTGATTGTGAACGGCGACGGCGAGCGTCTTCTTAGCGTAATCCTGCCCAATGCAGAACTCGTCCAGGCAGCCCTTGATCTCGGCCGGTCGTCGAAGGGTTAGCTTTTCTTTCGATTTCTTGGCCTCGGCACCCAGTTCCTTGTCGAGCACGCTTTTGCAGACAAGGACGCAACTATCACAGATATAGACCTGGGGCCCTGCGATGAGCTTGCGGACCTCGGCGTGGGATTTACCGCAGAAGCTGCACAAGGTGAGTTGTTTTGCCCTGGCCATGGGGTTAAGACGTCTTCCCAGATGACTCGTCGTCATCAGTGATTTCTTTCCGTGATTTGACGACGTCATCGACCAGGCCATAGTCCTTGGCTTCCTCTGCGGTCATGTAGTTGTCGCGATCACAGTCTTGCTCGACGTCTTCCTTCGGCTTGCCCGTGTGAAAGGAGATGATTTCGTTGAGTCGTGTCTTGAGCCGCAGCATGTAATTGACGCGAATCTCCACGTCGCTTGCCTGGCCTTCGGCACCTCCGAGGACCTGGTGAATCATGATGTTGGCATTGGGGAGAGCGAACCGTTTGCCCTTCGTCCCCCCGCAAAGGAGTACCGCGCCCATGCTGGCGGCCTGTCCGATGCAGTAGGTGTTCACGTCGCAAGTGAGAAACTGCATCGTGTCGTAAATGGCCAATCCAGCCGTGACACTGCCCCCTGGCGAATTGATGTAGAGGTGGATGTCTTTCTTGGGGTCCGACATTTGCAGGAAGAGCAGCTGTGCGATGATCACGTTCGATACTTGGTCATCGACCGGGGTTCCCAGGAAGACAATCCGATCCTTTAGAAGTCGGGAATAGATGTCATAGCCCCGTTCGCCACGGCCGGTCTCTTCGACGACGTAGGGGACTAAATAGTTGTTCGGGGACGCGTTCACCATCGTAGGGCGAAACCTATCCAAGGTCTAGCTGGGCGTCAAGTTTGGTTCCCAGAGACGGTCGATCGGAAACGCCGATCGGAGCGTGGCCTCGTTGAGACGGAGTTCTCGGATATCCGCTTGTCTTTCTGATCCGATTCCGGTTAGCTGACGGTTTTCGGGTGATGGGCCCGAGGCGGGGCGGTGCCTTGGTGAAGAAAGGGGCCTGCCCACATGAAGCATGAAAGCGAGTAATCCACAATGGCGTGAGCGAGTGGTCGATGAAATGTCGGCGCAGTTGCGAGATGAGTTGGATCAGTTCGAGACCGAAATCCATCTTAAGAAGCAGGGTAAGATTGACGACCGTGTGTTTGCCGAGACCCGTTTGCGTCGGGGGGCCTATGGGCAGCGCTATGATAACGGACGGCGGAACGATGGGGTGAAGACCCAAACGCTCGAGTTTCCCTGTGGGAGCCTGACCAAGGGACCCGATACCGCATGGGATGCCCCGGGCATGCTCAGAATCAAGATTCCTTACGGCGGACTCAACGCGCGGCAATTGGAGGTCCTGGGCGAGTTGGCCGAGGAGTATTCGGACGGGATTGCCCATGTGACGACCCGGCAATGTATTCAACTGCACTTTATCCACATCGACGATACACCGACGATCATGCGCCGACTCGCCGCGGTGGGCATTACGACCCGGGAAGCGTGTGGCAATTCCGTCCGGAACGTCACGGCGTGTCCCTATTCTGGGATCTGTTCGGATGAGACGTTTGATGTGACGCCCTATGCCCACGCCCTGACCTATCATTTGCTGGGGCATCCCGACTGTCAGAATTTCGGGCGTAAATTCAAGCCGGCCTTCTCGGGATGCAAGGATCAACCTTGTGGCTTAGTCAAGATGCATGATGTGGGTTTCATTGCGGCAACCCGAGAGGTGAATGGCGAGGTCAAGCGTGGATTTGAAATGTACGTGGGCGGGGGCCTGGGTGCCGTGCCCCGCCAAGCCAAATTGTTGAGCGATTTTGTCTCCGAGGAGGAAATCCTTCCCCTCACCCAAGCCGTGGCTCGAGTCTTCGGTCGGCTGGGGGAAAAAAAGAACCGAGGCAAGGCGCGGATCAAGTTTTTGGTGGAGAAGTTGGGGATTGAAGAGTTCCGCCGCTTGGTGATGGAGGAGCGGGCTGTCATGGCACCCGAGGCTGCATGGACGAGTTACCTGAAGGACTTGGAGGCGCGTCGGGAGGAACCGCTTCGTGAACCGGGAACGGATCTTGTGCAGAGTGACGATCCCGACTTTTTGGCTTGGAGCAAGACCAATCTCTATCCTCAGAAACAAGAGGGCTTTGTGGCGGTGATCCTCTCACTGCCCCTAGGGGACTTAACCGCCGACCAACTGAGAGCGCTGGCGGACATCGCGCGAAAATACACCAACGAGACGGTCCGATCGACGGTGGAGCAGAACATCTTGATTCGGTGGGTGAGTCGAGCTGATGTGGTCTCGATTTATGAAGACCTCAAGGCGGTGGGGTTGGTGACACCGGGGGCGGGAACGATTGTCGATGTGACCTCCTGTCCCGGGACAGATACCTGCAAGCTGGGAATCTCTTCCTCGCGGGGCTTGGCCGCTCAGTTGCGATCGCGTTTGACCGAGAAGAGCGTTCAAATGGACCAGGCGGTCAAGGATCTGGTCGTTAAGGTCAGTGGCTGTTTCAATTCCTGTGGGGGGCATCACGTGGCCGATTTGGGGTTCTATGGCGTGAGCCGGAGCATCAACAAACATTCGGTGCCTCATTTTCAGGTCGTCCTGGGGGGACAGTGGTCGGAGAATGCTGGGGCCTACGGGTTGCCCATGGGGCCGATTCCATCGAAGCGAATTCCCGACGTTGTGGATCGTTTGACTCAGGCATACCTGGAGAAAAAGGAAGGGGACGAATCGTTCAAGGATTTTGTGGGACGGGTGGGCAAAGCTCAGATCAAGAGTTTGATTCAGGATCTTTCCGTAGTACCGGGGTATGATGAGGATCGGTCATTCTACAGTGACTGGGGCGATCCGCGGGAGTTCAGCAAGGATGATATTGGCATCGGCGAATGTGCCGGTGAAGTGGTCACGGCGTTCACCTTCGATCTGACATCGGCTGAGCGCATGCTCTTCGAGGCCCAGCTCAAATTGGAGAATGACGACTTCCCGAAGGCTGGGGTTCAGGCGTTTGAGGCAATGGTGAGGGCAACCACCGGTCTGTTGCGCCTCAAAGTCCCCAACGTGGGAACAACGGTGGATTCGGTGGTTGACCAATTCCGGAAGGAATACTTCGAGACGGAGATATTCTTTGATCCCTACGCTCGAGGTAAGTTTGGCCAGTACTTTTTCGACGCGGCGTCGTCGCAGGATCGCGTCCACGACCATGATTCGGCTCATCGACTGATTGAGGAAGCGAGCTTGTTTGTCGAAGCGTGCCACAGTTGTGCGGGAAGGATGAGCGAGCAAGCGGCGGCGAGTTGACCGGTCATTGTTGTCCGTAAAACCCAAATAACATTTACTGAACGGTGCGCCCTCTGATAGGGGCAGCGTAGGATTGAGAAACCCAAATGTCAGATTCCCCTCATCTTCAGCACATCAATATCAAGCTGTTCATCAACGATTCCGCTGAGATCGATCTAGAGAAAACCATTCCGCTCTTTCATTCTTGGATTCAAGATCAAAGCCTTGATGACCTCCTGATCGACGTGGCGGATTATCGCCATGTTCCCTCGGGTCCGGGCGTGATCTTGGTGGGGCACAATGCCCACTATTCATTCGATAACGCCGAGGGGGAATTGGGGATTCTTTATAATCGGAAGACGGTATCGGAATCCGATCCGGTGGAGCAACTCTGCCAAGCCGCCGATGTGGTGAGAACGGTCTGTCGAATGATTGCCGAGGACGATGCCTTCAAAGGGCGGTTTGGGATTGCGACCGACCGAATTCAGGTTCTGGTCAATGACCGTTTGCTGGGGACCAATGACCAGGAGGGCTTCGACCGCTTGCTCCCTGATCTCAGTGCCGCGCTGGTTCGGATGTTCGGTGAGCAGGATTATGAGTTTGAACGGGCCTTGGATCCTCGCAAACGCCTGTCGGTGATGGTTCGAATCCCTCAGGGGTTTACCCTCTGAGGCAAGCGCAAGGAAACTTCGGGTCGGCGCGAGCACGATTCGGGGCATGGCGGTGGGGGACGGAACTCACGCTCGACGCCCGTTCGGTTCCGACCGGGGCTCAAGGCTTTTCATCTCAAGGATTTATTCTATCAATGGTGAGATGAAGATCCAAAGCAAGGCGACGTTGCTTCGCTCGATGTGGGGATGGGCGCTTCTTCTAGGCTTGATCGCTTCAATGATCATCTGGCTCGTCAGCCGCGATCCGGGGAGCCGGGACCTGGTGTTGGTGACGGGGCATGAGGGGGGGCTTTATCATCGGTTTGGCGAGGAGTTGAAGGCGATTTATGAGCGGCGGACGGGGAAAACAATGGTGGTTCACGCCAGCCCGGGTTCGAGAGCCAATCAAACGGCATTGCGGGAAGAGGATGCGGAGATCGCCATTTTGCAGGCGGGATCGATTGACCTCGAAGGGGTCGATCTTTTTTGTGCCCTCTACCCTGAAGTGGTTCATCTGATTGTTCGGCGTGATTTGCCAGTGCATCGGGTCGAGGAACTGGAAGGCCGTCGCTTGTTGCTGGGATCTCTGGAATCGGGGATGCGTCGGAGTGCCCTGGAGCTTCTCGGTCAATACCAGCTCTCGGATCGGATTCTGGAAGTCACCAATCGCTATTTTAGTGCTCTCATGAGCGATCCCGAATTGGAGGGCGCCGTTGTGACCACAGGAATCTTAAACCCCGATCTCCAGGAATTGTTGGCGACTCAGGATTTCCGGCTTCTGCCAGTCGATCTCGGGGGCGCCATCGAGGCGAGGAATGCCTGCTTGGCACAGTATATGTTGCCAAAAGGGGTCTATGGAATTCGTCAAAACGTTCCACCGGAGGATCTTCCCACGGTCGCAACGACCGCGCTCCTCGTCGGGAGAAAAAACCTCCCCCCACGGGTGGTGAGGGATTTGTTGGGCGCGGTTTACGAGGGGGGGCTTCACTACCGCTTCCCGACTCTGTTTCAAAAGGACGAATCCAGTCAATACAGCCCCGGTCCGTTGTCAGAGGAAGCCGAGTTGTTTTTTCATCCCGCCGATCGAATTGGACAGATGGCCAACATCATGGAGTCGATTGCTGCGTTCAAGGAATTGGCGTTTGCTTTGTTTGCGGGGGTATATTTGCTCTGGGGGCGTTTCCGGCGATTGGAAGAACGGGAAAAGTCGCGGTTCGTGCAAGAGGAGAAAGACCAGTTGGATGAACTGCTAACCGAGACCTTGGAAATTGAAGAGGCCCAGTTGGAGGTTTCGGATCCCGTGCGCTTGCAGGCGATGATGGACGAGGTCACAGAAATCAAACTGCGAGCCCTCCGGCAATTGACCCACGAAGACTTGAGAGGCGACCGGGTTTTTCAGATCTTCCTGACCCAGTGTGCTAACCTGATGCACAAACTCCAGGCGAAAATCCACTTCCAGAGCACAGCGGACCCGGACGTTGCTGATTCTCGAGACTAATAGGATTTGCGGAGGTGCGAGGGAAGGATATTGAGCTCGGAACGATACTTTGCCACGGTTCGTCGGGCGATCACGATGTCCTTCTTGGCCAAGCCCTTGACGATTTCCTCGTCGGACAGGGGTTTCGTGGGATTCTCGCTGTGGACCATGTCGTTGATCATATCCTTGACCGTGGTGTTGGAAACATTCGAACCGGAAGCCGTTTGAATGGCCGAGGTGAAGAAATACTTCATCTCGAATATCCCTTGGGGACATTGGAGGTATTTCCCGGAAACGGCGCGACTGACGGTGGTTTCGTGAACGCCCACGACTTCGGCAATCTGCATCATGGTCATGGGCTTGAGGAAGGCGACTCCCTTCTCGAAAAACTCATTCTGTCGTTTGACGATTTCCTTGGAAATGTTGGTAATCGTCTGTTGCCTCTGATTGATGCTCTTGATGACGAATTTGCCTGACCGGATCTTCTCGCGAATGTATTCCCTCAGTTCGGGCGAACTTTCCGCTTTGGCCAAGAGGTCCTTGTAGGTGTTGCTGATTCTTAGTTGGGGAATGTGGTCGTTGTTGGTGGAGACGACAAATTCATCCCCGTTCTTGGTGACGAAGACCTCCGGAACAACATACTGTTGGTTTTCCGGAACGAAATGGCCTCCCGGTCTCGGGTCGAGATGACTGATCCGTTCGGCGGCATCCTGAACCTGAGCGACGGTCACCCCAAGCTGTCGGGCAATGTCGGGCATGCGGCGCTTGCTGAGCTGGTTGAAGCACTGGTCGAGGATTCGATATTCAAGCGTATCGGTTTTCTCAGACCGTTCTAGTTGCTTGATCAGGCACTCACGAAGGTCCCGGGTCGCGACGCCGGGCGGGTCGAAACTCTGAAGCGTTTCCAGGACCGTCCGGATGACCTCAGGATCCGTGTTGGTCGAAAACGTCAATTCATCAATCGATGCCTTGAGATAACCTCGGTCGTCGATGTTCCCGATGAGAAGATCGGCAATTTGCCATTGTTCCTCGGGGAGGTCGGACATCCTGACTTGTTCTCGAAGGGTCTCTTGCAAGGAAGTGGTGGTGACGATCGAATCAAGCATGAACTGACGTTTCTCCTCGTCATCCGGGTTCGGTCGAGAGGGCAGATTCGTCTGGGAAAAATAGTCGCGCCACTCTTGGTCAAGTTGAGCAAGCCGTTCGATTTCCACCTGCCAGTCATCGACCGGTTCC
>DEAY01000246.1 GCA_002348345.1 Verrucomicrobia bacterium UBA2970 | reverse complement strand
GTTCGATTGCCCCCCACGACCTCCAAGGTTTTCAAGATATGTCTTTTTTCAAGCTCGTTCAGCGGAATTGTCTCGTCCGGATCATCTTCAGGCTGGGAGGAAACCGAAGGACTGGGGTCGCCACCTTCCAAGGGAATTGACCCGGCTTGATCTTCCGGAGCGGCGACCGCGATCGAAGGAGTCGAGATCGTCTGACTGGGAACGAGCAAGCCCAGTGCGTCGGGTTCGATTAACTGCCCTTCGCTAGACAAGATCACCGCTCGTTCAATCACATTCTGCAGTTCCCGGACATTACCCGGCCATGAATGTTGTTTTAACTCGAGCACCGAACGATTGGACAACCCTGCAACCTTGCACCCGTGCTTCCGGGAATAGCGCTTCATAAACTGTTTGGCCAGAAGCACCATATCCTCCCCTCGTTCCCGGAGAGGAGGGACAAAAACGGGGACCACATTGAGCCGAAAGTAGAGATCCTGACGAAACTCACCCTTCTCCACACTCTGCGCCAAATCGCGGTTGGTGGTTGCGACAACACGAACATTGACTCGAATCGTCCGGGTTCCCCCGACCCGTTCCAACTCGCGTTCCTGCAACACCCGGAGAAGTTTCGACTGGACCATGGGGGAGATTTCACTGATCTCGTCCAGCAGAATCGTGCCCCCGTGAGCCAGTTCAAACCGGCCTTCGCGACGTCCCACCGCCCCCGTAAACGCCCCCTTTTCGTGACCAAAAAACTCACTCTCTACCAGGTTTTCAGGAACTGCGGCGCAATTGACGGATATAAATGGTTCTGATGAACGAGGGCTCTGCCGATGAATGGCCCGCGCAACGAGCTCTTTCCCAGTACCGCTCTCGCCTTGGATCATCACCGTTGCCTCGGTTCGCGAGACTTTTCGAATCATATCACCAAGGGTTACGATCGCGGCGGATTCACCAAGGATCTCGTAGCCCGAATCCCCGTCATTCAGATGCTGATTGACTCGAACCAGTCGACTGAAATCGGTCGCCTTCTTCAGAATCACCTCGATTTGATCCGTCGAGAAGGGCTTGGTGATGTAGTCGAAGGCCCCATTGCGCATACAGTCGACAGCGGATTCCACCGAACCATAGCTCGTCATGATCACCACCAGCGGGGGGTTGGACATTGCCTGGCATCGGGTGAGAAGTTCGCGGCCGTCACCATCGGGCAATCGCACATCGGCGAAGACGAGGTCGAAATCGTCCTTTTCAAGGTAGTGAGTCGCCTTCTCCAAGTTCTGAGCCTCGGCGACATCAAGGCGTTTGCGATGGAGAAGCTGGATCAAGTTCTTCCGAACCACCAACTCGTCCTCGACGACAACCACCTTTTCGATCGACATAACCCGTTAATTCCGAGTTGGTTATGCCTGGTCCTGGTATGTTCTCGCCACGAGATCCGGTCTTTTGGCGTTGGCGGCTGGAAGCTTTCCTGGAGCAAGACGTCCCTGTTTGAGAAGCTCCTTCTCGTTCTCCCGGTCGAGTGCCACGGTTTTCATAATCACTCGCTTTCCATCTTCAATCGCTTCAGAGATCTCGCTCGCCAATTGAGACCCGGTTTGCCCCGCTCGCTCCAACTGTTTCCGATGGAATGAAATGGCTTCTCGTAACGGGTCAAGCCTCGCCAAAAGGGCCTGCTTTTGGGCACTCCGATCCGTGCCGGAAGACTGATCCTTCCCTCCCCCGAGCAACTGGTGATTCTCGTCGGTCACAATTTCCAAGAGGCTTCGACAAACCTCATTGTGTTCCCGAATCGTCGCTAGGATTTCGGTTTGATCAGTCATTGCTTGCCTCAGAACCAGAGGCATTGTCCTCTTTCATTCCCTCCAGGACAAGCTGCTTCTTGCGATACCAGTCGAGCAATCCCACCCGCCAATCGGTCATTTCATCAATCAGATCGACCGGAGGCCCCTTTGAGATTGAATCCGATGAAGCTAACTGGTCCTTGATTTTCTGATACACCTCACTGGCGTTATCGTACTGTCCAAGACGCTCAGAAATCACCCCAATCTGATACCAGATAAACAGTTCATCCTCCGAAGAATCGTTGTATTTCAGCAACGTTCTGTAAATCTCGAGAGCTGCCCTGTAGTTCGCTGACTGGAACATTTGAGCGGCGACTTCCAACCCGACTCGAAGTTTCCAACGAATCCTGGACTCGGCACTGGCTTGCTCGGACTCCGATTGCAACTCCAAAATCTTCTGCATGTGTTCGAGCGCTTCGGCAGTCTTTTGTCTTTTCTGACAGGATTGAACCGCAAGATACCTGACATCGGCCTCCAGCTCATGACCGGCATGCTCTTTCAGGAATGCTTCGACTTGACCATCCAGTTCCCCAGAACGATCCGGAAGCATGCTGTAACACTCGCAGAGCCTGTGGCGAACGATTGGCACATTCGCCCGATTGTAATCGCCGTCAAGGGTCTCATCCCGGAGCAACATGTTGAAGTAACGGGCTGCATTCGCATAATCGCCACGCTGGAAGTGGGTGTTGGCAATCTCAATTTTGGCTTTCAGCACAATTCTCTCATAGACCGGGAAATACTTCCCTTTGACGTCCGTCGAACGCACGGTGCTCAAGATCAACGTGTGAAAGTCTGACAGCGCCAGTTCATCGGCACCCATCTCCCGATAAATCTCAGCCAACCGCAGAGAAACCAGAGGTACATTCGGATCATCCTGCCAGAGCGATTTGAAGTGCCGGTATATCTGCTGCGCCTTCGGCCAGTCAGTTTGAAGCTCAGCGATCAGCGCGAGTTGAAGCATTGTTTTCTTTCGATATTCCTCGGGAGGAAACTTTTCCAAAAGCGTGATGAAATCCCGCGCCGCGGCGTCATAGGCACCCGCTTCCCGATTCCGAACGCCCAGATTGAACTGAGCTTCATAACCGCGATGCCGTCGCTGGTCCAGCTCACTCATCGAGTCGAAACTGATCGCCTCACTCCGGAAAACATCCCCGAATTCGGCAAAGAGCGGATCAAAACGCAGCCCTCCGGGAAGGGCCTCCCCAACCCGAGCTTCCGTCTTCTCCACCAATCCACGAATCTGGGAGGCATTTAACGAGGCCGAGGCGGGGCCATCGGCGGCCCGAACCACTCCGAGCCTCAGAAGGATGATGATTGACATGCCAACCCCGATTCCAGCCTTCATTGTCATCCCCATTATTCCTACCTTCTCTTGATCAATCGCCAAAGGCTCGCTTGGTTAAGGTTCGGGGGTCGCCCCTGGCGGAACGGGTAGCAACTGCCCCGGAGGCGCGGGTTCCCGAACAGGCTCCCGAACAGGCAAAGATCGACGTCGGGAAGGCGAATCGCTGTCAATCTTCAACAGGTTCAGAATAACCCCGATGTCAGA
>DEAY01000353.1 GCA_002348345.1 Verrucomicrobia bacterium UBA2970 | reverse complement strand
GGGCCGATACCAACGGGCCACTCCGAGGATCGTCGAAAAGAGATTCATCGAGAGGAGCGACACATTCCTGCTACGCAAACGGCCTTTCCGTTTCAGAGCTTCCAGTGTCGACCGCACAAATTCGAGATAAGCCCGTTTCTTCACCAGAATCTTCCTACGCTTCGCGGGGGCAAGGCCGTTCACTTCATCCGTCAACAAGGTGATCCCGGGGCCCATCTCGGTAAGCATCACGGTGTGCCGCCGGACCACCTCGCGGAGCCGTTCTGAGGGATCCTTGATCTGGTGACAGGGTTCAACGACACCCCGCTCGATGGCTTCCATCGCATAATCCACAATCGAAAACAGCAACTCGCGCTTACCGGGCACATAGTAGTAAAGCCCCGCCTTGGTCAGCTTCACCGCCTTGGCGATCTCACTCATTGAAGTCGCATCAAAGCCGCGTTGGCAGATCAATTGAGCCGCCACCTGATAGATCCGGGCCGCTCGTTCATCCGCCATCGGGCTCCCTTTCGCCGATCGTTGTCTGGCGCTTATTTTCCGTTGGGTCGCCACTGTCCAAAAATAAGTTCTGGAATTCTACCGAACGGTCGGTAAACCTCAAGGGAGTTATGAGAGAAGCGGTTCTGGTGTCCACGGCTCGCACCCCCCTCGCCAAATCGTTCCGGGGATCCCTCAACATGACCCGGTCGGACGACATGCTAGCCCACACCCTCAAGGCCGTGATCGAAAAAACCCCCAAGCTTTCTGCGGAGGCCATTGAAGACGTGATCATCGGGTGCGGATTCCCAGAAGGATCCCAGGGAATGAACGTCGCTAGAATTGCCGCCATCCGGGCCGGACTTCCCCACTCCGCAGCGGCTACCACCGTCAACCGGTTCTGTTCCTCAGGGCTCCAATCGGTGGCCATGGCAGCCCACGAGATTATTCACGAGGGGGCTGACATCGTCATTGCCGGAGGCGTCGAGAGCATCACCCTACTGGGCCAGACTCAACCCGATGTCAACCCATGGGTTGCTGAGCACCAACCCGGCGTCTACATGATTATGGGCGAAACGGCGGAGGTCGTCGCGAAACGATACCACATCTCGAGGCAAGCTCAGGACGAATACGCCCTTGCCAGCCAACAGCGGACGGCCCAGGCTCAGGTCGAGGGCTTCTTTGACGATGAGCTGGCTCCCATGGAAGTGACGCGGGCGATCTTCGACAAGGCCACCAAGAAACCCTGCGGCCAGGAATCGGCCCACCTCAGGAATGACGAATGCAATCGCCCTAACACGACCTTGGAGGGCCTTGCCGGACTGCGCCCCCACTTCGACCCCGACAGCGGGCAAGGCAGCGTCACGGCCGGGAATGCTTCCCAACTATCGGATGGGGCATCCGTCAATTTGTTGATGTCCGGGGACCAAGCCCGGTCGCTCGGACTTCAGCCCAAAATCGCCTTCCGCGGGTTCTCGGTGGCGGGATGCGCACCGGATGAAATGGGGATCGGCCCCATCTACGCCGTGCCGAAGTTGCTGAAACGACACGGGCTCTCGGTCGCTGACATCGACCTTTGGGAGCTCAATGAGGCTTTCGCTGTCCAGGTCGTTTACTGCCGCGATCAACTCGGAATTCCCATGGATAAACTCAACGTCCACGGAGGGTCCATCTCCATTGGCCACCCCTTTGGCATGACCGGTTCGCGATTGGTGGGGACACTAGCCAACGGGATGCGGCGTCGCCAAGCGCGTTACGGAGTGGTTACAATGTGTGTCGGAGGCGGTCAAGGCGCCGCCGGCCTGTTCGAGTTGTGCGACTAGTGTCGACTGGGCGAACCTGACGCTTCCCCTGATCCAGCCACTACCGAACCCCGAGCGACCTCATGGATTCAAAGGCACATATGAACCCCATTAATCGTCAGTGGCGGCTTGCCGCACGTCCGCAAGGAATGGTCACCGAATCGAATTTTCAGCTCACCGAGGGCCCCATTCCGGAACCCGGTGAGGGTGAGATCGTCATGAAGAGCCGCTTTCTCACCGTCGACCCTTACATGCGAGGCCGAATGGCGGACCGCGCCTCCTACGCCGAGCCCGTCGCGATCGGTGACGTGATGACCGGGCAGTCGGCAGGAACGGTAGTGGCCTCGAGGAGCGATCGGTTCAAAGAGGGCGATTCGGTGCTGGCGACGATTGGATGGCAGGAATACGGCGCGCTCCCGGCCCAAGAAGCCCGTCGTCTCGACCCAACCCAGGCACCGATCTCAACCGCGCTTCATGTCCTCGGAATGCCCGGGTTGACCGCTTACTTCGGCCTCCTCGATGTCCTTCAGGCACGGGAGGGACAAACCATCGTCATTTCCGGAGCCGCCGGTGCCGTGGGCTCAACGGTTGGGCAGATTGCCAAGGTCAAAGGGTGTCGCGCCATCGGCATCGCGGGATCCGACGCCAAAACCCGATGGTTGACCGAAGATCTCGGATTTGACGAGGCGATCAACTACAAGTCAACCCCCCACCTGTTCCAGGCCCTGAGGGCATGCTGTCCCGATGGGATTGACGGTTACTTCGACAACGTGGGCGGTCCCGTCACCGATGCGGTGATCGGCCAACTCGCCCTCAACGCGCGAGTGGCCATTTGCGGCCAGATCTCGCAATACAATCTTGATCGTCCAGCAACCGGCCCACGGCTCCTGTGGAACCTCATTGTCAAACGGGCGACTATCCGGGGGTTTTTGGTCTTCGATTTCGAATCGCGCTACCGGGAAGCGTTAGGCGATCTGGGCTCCTGGGTCCGCGACGGGAAAGTGACCTTTAAGGAGAACATCATCGAGGGATTCGAAAGCATGCCTCGAGCGTTCATGGGGCTGTTCGAAGGCACCAATACAGGAAAGCAACTCATCAAGATCTAGACTCAACCGCTCGCTGCCACTCCTCATGCGACCCGAGATTCCGAGAATCGATTTCTCCAAACTCCTCAGGACCCACTCCGCCATCATCCCCGAATCCTACCGGGACGAAATGGGGCACATGAACGTGACCTGGTACACCCACCTATTTAGCGAAGCGATGGGAGGCCTGATGAATCACCTTGGGCTCTCGCTGGAGCTGATCGAGAGCAAAGCCATTGGGGGCGTCGCCTTGGAAGCCCACATCCATTACCTCGCGGAAGTTCATATCGGGGATCGTGTCAGTGTCTCGAGCCGGGTCTTGAGCCGTTCCGAGAAGCGACTTCACATGCTCCACCTCCTTCGCAACGACACCTGCGACCAGGTCAGCGCCCTCTTTGAGGGGATCATGGCCTGTTTCGATCTCCGCGCCCGCCGAATGACCCCCATCCCTCCCGAGATCGCTGCCCAGATCGATTCGATCATCGCCGAACACCAGAATCTCGATTGGTCAGCGCCCGTGACCGGCGTGATGACCCCCTGATCTTGCCATTGGCGCTCACGATTCCAGGGACGCCGCGACCTCCTCGAGGAGATCGGGATCCATGGTGACGAGATGGTCCTCCGCGGGAAACCGCCCCGACGCCACATCAGAGGCATATTCTCTGAAGGCCGCCATCCGCTCGTCTTGGAGTCGCCGATACTCAGCGAGGAAGTTCCGGTAGGCCTTGGCGTGCCGCGGTAATCGTTCGTCATAGTCTCCAAGAATATCATCCGAGAAGAGGAATTGGGTATCGCAACCGCTTCCCGATCCCAACGACATCAGCAACATTGAGGTTTTCTGGCAGAGAAAACTGGCCAAGTTATGGGGCACGACCTCGAGTTCGGCGGCATAGGCTCCGGCGCTTTCGAGGCGTTTCATTTGATGATAAAGCTCCTTTGCCTCATCCACCGTCTTGCCGATCGCTCGATAATTGGTCCATGTCGCATGTCGAGGCACGAGCCCCAGATGGCCAACCACGGGCAGACCTTCCCGGGTCATCGCCTCAATCAGGAACGGACTCCCGGAGCAATAGACCGAGCTGGCTCCCAATTCAAGCGCCTTGAACCCCACCCGAACCGCCTCCTCCTGAGAAACCAACCCATGGGGGGTCGCTCCTGAAATGAAGCTCCGGGGAGCCGCCGCCACCAACTGAGACAGCCTTGCTTGTGATTCCGGAGAATCAAAACTACAACTCAGCAAATCAATCCCAACTGCCTCGGCCGCGGCCGCCTCGTCAGGAGATTTGACGTGAATATGGCTCAAACATCGTTTCCCTTTGAGTTGCCGCAGATCATACACCGAATAACGCTTGGTGGGTCTCATCAGTTTCGCTCCCCTCTTACTCTCCCGAACCCTTGGATTCGACAAATTGGCCAACCATTGCCACGAACTCGACCATCCATGCCGACATGTCTTTCTTGCCCCGGCAACAAATCAAATGCCCGTCCCTCACAACCGGCTCCGGCACATAGCTCGCTCCACAGACCTCAGCATCAAATCGGCACTTTGGAATGGTAGTGACTCGACGCCCCTTAAGCACATCTGCCGTTCCCAGGATCTCAATTCCATGGCAGATCGAAGCGACCGGCTTCTCATGTTCGAAGAAGTGCCGGGTCAGTCGAATCAAGCTTTCATCATAACGGAGATACTCTGGGGCTCTACCTCCTGGCAAAACCAGCCCGACATAATCGTGAGGATCCACTTCCTGGAAGGTCAAATCCGCCTCAAGATGATAGCCCTTGCGTTCTTCGGTGATGTCCCAGCCTTCACTCAATTCGTGAATCACCAGGTGGTAGACCTCCCGAAGGGGAGCCACCACATCCACGCAGTAAGACTCTCCGAGGCGATAGTAAGGAAACAGCGTATCCATCACTTCAGCCCCATCCCCGATCACCAACAGAATTCTCGGCAGGTTGCGACGCTTTGCCGAGGCATCCTGGAGACTTGATGGGCGTTGCATGCTGTCCGACATATGGTTCCCTTCCGGTTTCTTTCGGCATCGAATCGAGAGCAGGCCCAGAATGCCTTCTCCCTGCCCCCTTGGCAATCTCAAGCCAACCCCAAACGAAACGGACACTGATCCCCTGAAAAAACAACCTTGATAAAGGGGCGCGGAACCTTCGCCATCGATTCTCGACTTTTCATTTCGGACATCACCCGTTACTAATTCCGACTCCATGGAATCGTCAACTCTTCCCCGCCTTGGGCTGTTCGGCCTCGGACTGATGGGGAGCGCGATCGCTGTTCGTGCCGCCCAGTCCGGATTTTCCATCCTCGGCTACGACATTCTTCCCGAACAAAACCAGGCCTTCGAAAACGAGGGACACCTCACCGCCACCTCCCCGAAGGAAGTGGTCGACAGCAGTGACTGGCTGGTCTTCTCAGTCATGACGACCGACCAAGTTAGGGCCACTCTCACCCAATGCGAAGCCCATCT
>DEAY01000341.1 GCA_002348345.1 Verrucomicrobia bacterium UBA2970 | reverse complement strand
GATTGGAAAACGTATGGTTGGTGGCGACCGAATCGGATGAGGCGTTGCCGCTGTCGTTTGATGGGAATGAAGGGAATCGCTACCTCGAGCGCGTTTATTGGGCGCCGAACTCGAGCCGTTTTGTGGTGGTGCGGGAAAAGCCGGCTCAGGAGCACGTGGTTCACATGGTGGAGTCGACGCCCGAGGAACAATTGCAGCCCAAGCTTCACTCGATGGATTATCTCAAACCGGGGGATCAGGTCGCGGTGCAGTCGCCGCAACTCTTTGAAGTGGCAACGCGGTCCCAGATTCCCGTCGATGACGGACTGTTTTCCAATCCCTACCATTTGAGGGACTACCAGTGGGCGGAGGATTCTCGGGAGTTTTATTTTGTATACAATCAACGCGGGCACCAGGTGTTGCGGGTTGTGGGGGTTGACGGATTCACTGGGCAGACGCGCGCGGTCGTGAATGAAGTCAGTGAGACCTTCATCGACTACGCTTATAAACAATACCGTCACCTGATCGATGCGACGGATGAGTTGATCTGGATGTCGGAGAGGGACGGTTGGAATCATCTTTACCTCTATGATATAGCCTCTGGCAGCGTGAAGCATCAAGTGACCGCCGGGGAGTGGGTGGTGCGGCGGGTGGATCACGTGGATGAGGACGCGCGTCAGATTTGGTTTCAGGCGAGCGGAATCTATCCTGATCAAGATCCCTACTTTCTCCACGCCTGCCGGATTAACTTTGATGGAACCGGTTTGGTGATATTGACGGCAGCGGAGGGCACCCATCGATTTCACTATTCCCCGGATCGCTCCTACTTAATTGCGACCCATTCTCGGGTCGACCTGGCTCCGGTGACGGAACTGCGCGACGGCCGCAGCGGTCGCTTGATTCGCGTGCTGGAACAATCCAGTTTGAAGGCGCTCCGGGAACAAGGTTGGCAGACGCCGGAGCGCTTTGTGGCGAAGGGGCGAGATGGCCAGACGGATATCCACGGCGTCATCTATCGACCGAGTCACTTTAGCGAGGACGCTTCCTATCCTGTGGTCGAGCATATCTATGCGGGGCCCCACGGGTCTCATGTCCCGAAACGTTTCAGTGCGTATCGATCGTCCCAAGCGACGGCGGAGCTCGGATTCATCGTGGTGCGAATTGATGGGATGGGAACGTCGAATCGTTCGAAAGCGTTTCACGATGTGTGTTGGCGCAATCTCAAGGATGCCGGATTCCCCGACCGAATTCTCTGGATGAAGGCAGCGGCTGAGCGTTATCCCTCCATGGATATCACCCGGGTCGGCATCTACGGAGGGTCGGCCGGGGGGCAGAATACGGTCAGTGCGCTGCTTCATTATCCGGAGTTTTATGATGTGGGGATTGCCGATTGTGGGTGTCATGACAATCGGATGGACAAGATATGGTGGAACGAACTTTGGATGGGATGGCCGATTGGTCCGCATTACGAGGCGAACTCCAACCGGACTCATGCTAATCAACTGGAAGGGAAACTGTTGCTGACGGTGGGTGAGCTCGACCGAAATGTGGACCCGGCATCGACCTTGCAACTCGTGGATGCCTTGGTGAAGGCCGATAAGGATTTTGACTTCGTGATGATCCCGGGGGGCGGACATGGCGTGGGGGATGGGATGCCCTATCTTGTCCGGAGGCGTCAGGACTTCCTGGTCCGGCACCTCCATGGCGTCGAACCCCGGCGCGCTCTCGAGGTCGCCCAGGTGCCGGACGATGTGCGGCGCCGTTTTCAGCTCGATCCCTTCTATGCGAAACACATCGACAATGATGGGTTTCCCATTGTCAGCTCGGTGAAGGTGGCCGATGAGGCCCTGAGAGAGGCGGACTATCTGATCGATCAGATGTTGACGGGGCGTGAGGATGTCCGCCAGGGCTTGGTGGATTTGAACTTTCGGTTTTCAGTGATGGCGGTTGATGAATACACCACGGACATCCCCGAACACGCCGATCTTTCTCCCCAGCGATTCTGGGATCGACGCGCTCGCGGGCTGGGTGCCACCCGGCATCGTCCATCGGTTTCCTGTGGCGAAGAGAATCTCCTTCAGTATCCGGGTGATCCCTATGACGGCGAGAGTATTCTCATTCATGAATTTGCTCACGCCATGCATGAGGCGATTCGAGTGTTGGATAAGGGGTTTGACGATCGATTGGAGGCCATCTACCAGCGTGCGATGGATCAGGGCTTGTGGAAGGGGAAGTATGCGGCGACCAACCGTTACGAATATTGGGCGGAGTGCGTGCAAAGTTACTTTGATGATAACCGGGAGAACGATCGCTCCCACAACCACGTGGATACCCGGGAGGAATTGAGGGAGTACGACGAGGCCATATACGAGCTGATCCGTGAGACATTCCGGGACAATCCTTGGCGGTATGTGCCCCCCAAGCAGCGTTCAGAATTGGCTCACCTCGAGGGCTTCAACCGAGCCCTGGCGCCGAACTTCGAGTGGCCGGAGCATCTCAAGGGCGCGCTCGACCGTAATCGAAGTGATTCGGGGCAGCGAATGATCGAGATCGTTGAGCGAGAGATCGAAGGGTGGACGGAGGATGTTGATATCCAATTGTTGGAGGGTTTTGACG
>DEAY01000135.1 GCA_002348345.1 Verrucomicrobia bacterium UBA2970 | reverse complement strand
ACGAGGCCCCACATACAGCAGGTAGTCCCCCGCCCCTCCATTGGCAAAGCTCGTCTCGAGATTAGCCAACAGGGTGTCGGTCGCAAAGTAACTCACCCAACGATCCACGTCGGCGACCGCATCAAGTGCGCCAAAATAAGCGTCGTCCGAACTTTGTTCGAGCCGACGGGTGAGCTCGATCAAATCCCCCCATTCCTGGCGTTCCTCATTCGTCGCTTTGCGATAAAAGCCAGGGGCTTGATAGGCGTCTGGATCCGGCCCTAGGTATTCAAGATTCCCGAAACCCGAGGGTCGATATAGGTTCCCTCCGACGTCATCGGGAAACTGTCGGTCAACAAAGACATCGTCAAGCACCTCCAGCTCAGCATAATGACCAAATTGTTGCCCCCGCGGATTCGCTCGGTTCACGCCATTCTCCAACAATCGCACGGGGCGCGCCGCGGGGGCCGGAACACCAGCCATGCGGAAGAGTTGACTTCCGATGATCTGCGATGGAACGTTCACCGCGTTCAAGATGATTGCCCGTCGCCCCTTCCAAGTTTGATCACTACGAAAATGGATGCGCCGATTCTTCACCGGCGCATTCCGAGACGTGCTACCGCGAAGCCGAAATCCCACCAAGTATCGTAATTGCACCTTGCCACCCTGTTGACTAATGAACGTCGCATTCATTTGCGCATCGCTACTGCGGTTCCATGGAAGCTCCCCGATGCGTTCCAGTTCCTCTCGTTCTCCCTCCGCCAGAATGATCCGATGAAGCGGTCGGTCCGTGGGGGGCGAGTCATCAGTGACCTGGTAGAGGGCCAGCGGCGCCCCTTCGAGCGTATCGGCATCAAAGCGAGGCCAACCCTTCCTCTGGCCGAGCGAATCCACTGCTTCAATCGCGAACGAGACAACCGTTTGAGACGGCTGCGGAGGGATTTCGGCTCCGAAGATCCCGTCCCCCGAAGCCCCGTCCCCATGGTGCCCATCATCCCGCATCGTGAGGGGAATGAAGTCTCCCTCCCGCCCCGAACGATAGCTCAGTGTGACGGAAACCGATCCCACCTGCTCATCCCTCACCCGAGCGGTCACCGTCACGGCTTGATTCGAACGCGGCAAGACGGGCACCTGTTGGACACGACTCACGAGTGGAGGACCGTTCTCTTGAAAAACCGAATTCGGACGCCCCGGCGTCCCCCAAGGACTTCGACTCGCGTCCCAATTCAACCCTTGGTTGTTGCTCAGGTGGGGGGCCACTAATTCAAGAGTATGGCCGCCCCCATCGTGCGCGTCGGACCACATCCACCCCCGATGACCGTGATCGAGCGAACCGCGAACCCGCGTCGCCCAATCCCCCTCATCCGCATAACTCACCCGGTCTACCCGGTGACCCAGCCCATTTCTCAAGTTGACGGTCTCTCCCCGATTACTCAACCGACCCTGCCAATCACCCACCACTCGGAGTTCACCCCCAAAACGGTCGATGAAGCGCGCCTGGTCCGCCGCAACGACCATGAATTCACCTGGCGCCATTCGCTGGTCTGTAAACTCAAAATCGATCCCCCCACTCAACCGCCATCCCGCGAGCTCGATCGAGCGCCCCCCCACATTGTGGAGCTCGACGAACTCGTCCGCCGGATTCCGTGTATCCGGATGATAGTGGATCTCATTGATCACGATCGCTTTCTCAATGCCCGACAGGTCCTGTCCCTCGGCTCGGATCACAATGTCGTCGAGACGAATTTCAGAGCGCCTTCCCCCTTCGGTCAACTCCCCCAAGGGGCCATATACCCATCTCAGTTCAACCCACGGACGTTCCAACATTTCCGACGGCAGGGGAATGGCGTCAAACCGGCGGAGATCCTCAAAGGGTGCCTCGGAGCGAAACAAAAGGTCCTCCGGATCGACATGGGGAAACGCTTGAAAACCAGCCTCTGGGGACACTCTGAATTCAGGCCACAGGCCATAGCTTCCCACCCCCCTCGAGAGACTCTGTGCGACCCATGAGAGCTTCCCACTCCCGACGCCCTCGGTGTTGATCACGACACTGACCGAATTGGCATGGCCCGCTCCCTCTCCCCTTTGGGGGGTCGGTTCGTTTACCATTGACACCCCATCTCCTTGTCGGGCCTGGAATCGGCTCCCGACAGTCCGGTCCAACCCGTGAGCCCATTCCTCGGCCTCATCAACCGGCCGATCCTGAGCCTCCCTCCCTCCAAATCGCAGGTATTGGGTCAGGCGGGGCACCGTTTCAGAAACCAAGGCTTGAAACACAAAGGGCCCCTCCCTTAGGGGGAACGCTCGGGACATCGTTGCCCCGTCGGGACTGCCCCCTAGAATCGGCTCAACCACGTCAGCAGTGGTCACGATCAGCCGTCGGCGGGGCCCCGCCGACGGCTGATCGTGCCACCCCATGAACTGGAAACCGGGTCGCGCCACCACGTCGAACTCCAGCTCTGAACCGGGAAAGAAGGCGCCCATCCAGCGATCCGATTCTGCTGGAAGCTCGATTCCGTTCATGGTGATTCGCGCCTGACTCGGATCGGGCATCCGCACGACGACCTCGACCGGATCGCCCTTCCCAAAAGCCTCCTGAATCTGGGATCCGACGATCCCCGGACGGAGGATCGCAAAGCGTTTCATCACGTCGATGTTCTCGGCCCAAGAATCGACTGAGTCAAAGGAAACATACCCGAGCGAGTCGGACCCGCCACGTCGACGAATATGACGATCGATTTCCGGCCCGAGCGTCGACGCCATCTTTTGGATTTGCTGCAGCACCTGAGGGGGCGAGAACTCAGTGTTCAACAAATCCTGCATTCGCTGAACAAAACGCTGCTCCAACCCTTGATTTTGAAGGAGCCGCTGGAAGATAAACGTTATCCAGAAAGGCTTGAACTGGGCCTCGCGGTTGCCCAGCACCTTGGAGACGAGATTGCGATGGGGGCCCTCGTGGCGAATGTCAAAACCACCGTCCAAATCATAGGGGACCCACCGCCAGCGTCCACGCCCGTCACGAGTTGTCCACAACCGCACGTTGTTGCCAGGCCAATCGGTGTTGTCGATATAGAACTGCAGGGCCATGTAGGTAAAGAAGTTGTCGACGTCGATCTGCTGCATCGCGCCCTCCAAGAACTCATCGTGAAGGGGCTCGCCCAAACGCAGGAACTCCAAGAGTCGATCGAAGGAATCCCTCGTTCCGGCAAGAACAAAACTATCGCCCTCAATCAGGTCGATTTCACCCGAATCCAGTCGATGGTTCTCGATCAGAAAATGTTCGTTCAATCGTTCCCGAAGATTGTAGATCCCCCAATAATCCCCGTTCAGATGTACATGGACCGGCTGGTGGGCTTGGCAATCCAATCCGATCCGACCGGCAAGGCGGTGGCCCAAACCATCCCGAAAGAGCGTTCGTACCCAATCGTTCCCGGAGTTTCGAAGGAGCCACTGCTTGAACTCGGAAATCGGCTTCTCCGGGAACACAGGCAATCGAAACCGGTTGTCGCCGTAGGTCCCACGGGCAATGAGGGCGAGGGATTTTTGAGGTGAGGCCCGAGACCAGCCCCCATGGATCTTGATCCCGGCGTTCTGACTCAACAATCGTTCCCCGCCCGCACCGAAAACCTCGACAGCGACTGGTCGTTCCCAATCTCGCCAAAAATTGGCACCGTAATAGGGCAGGAGAGGGCTGGCCCCCTTCCCCATCTCATATATCCCCGATTCGACGGAAAAAAGATGGTGGGGATCCGTCGTCAATGCCACTTGGGGAATCGTCGAGTCGGCATCGATGAGGAAGGTCAAGACAACGTCTCGACTCGCGACAAAACCGGGCCGGAACGCTGCGATCCGAAAGGATGTCGTTTCGGAGATCGTCAGCGTTTGCGGAAATCGAGGCGATGACGTGTCCGGCGCGCTTCCATCCGTTGTGAAGCGCACCACGGCCTCCGAATGGGTCTTGCCCACCCGAAGCGTGACCGGGCGGTCATACCTTCCCGGAGGCAGAGACAGCTCGGGAACCGCCACCACCCCCCGAAAGCCCTCATCAGGGTTTTTTTGCCACGGAGTGGGAACTTCGAACACCAAGCGACGGAATGATCCGCTTGATGCCCGCCCGGCCGACACGTCAGGCTTGAGATCGTCAAACCGAAGGGCATCCACCAACTGATGTCCCCCATCAAACAGAGCAATCGTTTCGGTCTCTGCACGCAGTCTGAAATTGGTGTGCAAGTAGTGGGCAGGCAGATTCCACTTGGAAAACAGGTATTGTCGGGCGCGTTCACTTTCTTCCGTGGAAAAACGACGATCGAAAAAGAGCAGTTCGCCCAGTCCTCCATGCCATGAGCGATCCGTCAACCGCCGATCGGATCCAATCAAACTCGCTCTCAGAGCGCTTTGGGGATGAATGGAGAGCACACTGAGTCGGTTAGGAAACGGCGCCAACCAGGGATCGACCGGGGTGTCATCAAGAAAGGTCAGTCCGCTTCGAATCGCATCGGTATGCCGTGGCGCAAACATCACCCGGTTGCTTCCACGATGAAAATCAAAATGCTGCTCGTGCCCGAGAATCGCTCGTGCACTGTTGGAAGCGTTCACCGATTCATCACCGACCCAAAAAACGGTACGGACCTGAGAAATCTGAGGAATCTCAAGATAATCGTCGAGCCCATCAAACTCGACGACTGGGGCCCGATGCGGCCCTCTCCTGCCCAATGTCGGACGACGGGTGGGCTCCGCCTGAAAGGCCGATGCCCCCTTCCCGCTTCGATCCTCCCAAACCGCCAGGTGTTCCCCCTCGGACACGAGGCTTTGGGAGGACTGGGCATCGAGCCAAAGAACCAATCCCCCCGCCTCAAGGGGGTCCCAGCCCCCTGCCGGGATCCTGGAGGGGAGACGGCGCCGATCTTTTCCTGAACAAAAAACAACAAGAGATTGTCCAGGCTCCAACACAAGCCCGGGCAACTCCCATTTGCGGGGTGCCTCGAGATCATCAGATAAGCTGTAGCCTGACAGGGAGACGGACACGGATCCCGGATTGTAAAGCTCGACCCAATCGGGAAAATCTCCGTCCTCATCCCCGAGCGTCATCCGGTTCTGAGGCATCACTTCGGACAAAACGACGCGCGGTGCCTGACCAAGCACTATCCCGAACCCCGTCAATTGGGCCAGGGTCGCCAAGACCAATGTCCTCCACGAAGAAAAAAACCACATGATCACCCGTGAACTCGAAGGAAAACTGCTACCAAAATGAATGGGACTCGTCAATTTTGCCGCGCGGACCACAAAAAGAATTGCAATGGACGTGCCAACCCCTAAGAAGGGGGTGTGGCATCCACCAGTATCGAAAGCAGTATCCGTTTCAACCAGATTTTCTGGTTCGGTGTCATTGGGCTGGGTGCGCTGTTCACGGGATTTTATCTTGCCTCCAGCAAGTTCACCCTCACCTTGGTCGCGGTCACTCTGGGCTGGCTTGTTCTTCTTCCCTACCATGCGAAATTGGCGGCTTACCTGTCGATTGCCACATTCAGTTCAGCCCTGATTCTACCCTACTTCCCGGGGCGTCCCTATATGTGGGAATTTGCTGCCTTCCTCGCCTGGTCCGGATTGACCATCACGATCTCTCTCAGACGCTACGCCCCCGATGCTGCACGCTACATCCAGTCGAATCGATGGTTGTTCATCGGCGTTATTCTCTACTGTCTCGTCCTCATGGTCACCATGATGGAACGGGGATTTGGACTTCGGATCATGGGAACCGAACAAATGGGGGGCCGCTTCTACTTTCAGCAACTCATGTGCGCTATTTTTCCCGTCGTCTTTGTTCTGGTCCGCTTCGACGAGCGGACGCTACTCAGACTCTTCTTCCTCCAATGCGTGTTGACCCTAACCTTTTTGGTTTCTGATTTTGTCTTCTCCTGGGGGGGAGGCAGTCTATTCGGACTCCTCCAATTCTTCGAGCTTCCCGGGGATGCCGCCAATTTCGAACGCCAGGCGCAGCAATTCGGGATCCGCCGCTTTCAGTCCTTGAGTGTGGTGGGCCAGGGCTTGATTCTCTTGATCCTCGTCTTTCATAAACTGGACGACTTCTTCTCCCACAAAGGAGCCTATCTCATCCCGCTGGCCGCCGCGGTTTTCGGGATCGGACTACTTTCCGGACACCGCTACCTATCCCTCATTCTCATCATTTCGATGATCTTCATTGCTTACACTCAGCGGTTTTACACGGTGAAGAACATGTTGATTTCCCTCGCGGCCATGATCGCCGTTCTCATCCCACTGATCCTCTACGCCAACAAGCTACCCTTGTCCGCCCAACGCGCCCTGTCCTACATTCCCGGCATTCGCATCGACAACCATGCCCGATTGAACGGTTCGGCCACCCTCGAAACCCGACGAATCCTTCGAGAGGTTGGCTTCAAGATGATTCCACAGTATTTCTGGATTGGACGCGGCTTCATGATGCCCAGCCGGGACTACTCCCACATCTGGGATCCCACCTACATCACGATGCACGTGAACCAGGGGAAATTCTACAACGGGTTCATCGGGCTGATGGTTAATACGGGTGTGTTCGGCACCCTCTCGATGCTCATCTTTCTTGGGGCGGGAAGTTATCTCGCCTACAGCGTCATGGCTCATCTACGGCTCTACGGATGCGAGGATGCGTTTGCACGCATGAGTTGTATCGTGGCGAGTGTCTGGATGGCCAATATTGGGGCTTTTCTCTTCTTTCACGGTGATAGCGAATTCGCGATGAAGACGTTTTCTCTCCAGGCGGGTCTCTTGATCGCCTGCAAGCGCTGCCTGGACTATCGACTCGGGCTCAATCCCAGTGAAGATCCCGAAACGAGTGACGACGACCCGCTTCCCGACCGAAAAATCCAACCCGCCTTTTAGCCGCCTTGCTTTCGGTTGATGGCGAGAACGGCCCGGGTCTCGATCGCTAGCGGATCGCCTTCAACTTCTCAGCCGGGATTCTTCCCCAAATCTCGTTCGCCGGGATGTTCTCTATCACCACCGCCCCCGCCGCGACTATGGCATTGTCACCAATCCGAGCGCCCGGGAGAACGGTCACCCCTGCCCCCAGCCAGACATTGTCCCCCATCGTCACGCCGTGACGGGCAGCGTCCCACGGAAGATCTCGATAGACCGCCCCCGCCCGGTATTCGTGATTGGCCGCGACCAGAGAGACGTGCTGTGCGATCAGACAGTTTCGACCAATCGAGATGGTCCCGCCACAGGCTCGAATGTTGCACCCACTCCCAATCTGTGTTCGATCGCCAATCACCAGGCGACCCGGCGTCGAGCTCAGACTGGACTTCGCCCGGACCGCAAGTTCGGAGAAGGCACCGATATCGACCTCCGATCCAATTTCAATTTGAGACAGATCATCATAGTCCCAAATCACTGGATAATTGGCCCGGAGCCCCGGATTGCGCCGTCCCACTCGCCAAGCCCTCCATGCATTTCCCAACGCCGTTCTTGCGATCTGAATCATGATTCCTTCCTCACCCCTAGATTGCCTCACTGCCACCCCCGCCGAACATCGACCGACATTGCCCCCCGGCCACGCCCGTTTCCTCCGGGGGAAGCTCGTCAAGGTCCGACCTGGTCAATCGGCAAACGATCTGGCATGGTCCCTGGGGATTGAGGGGCGATTGTTTCATCTGAGCAGCACGGTGATCGAGCCGATTCACAACCTACTCCGGGAAGTTCGACGAGAAAAGAACTCTATCCGAAGCGTCCTGCTGGAAGGCGTCTTCTGGCGCCTCCTCATTATTGAGGCGCTGATCATTGTCTGGTCGTTGGTCTATCATTGGATCTCCGAGGAGCCCACGCTTCGAGAACTCCTCGGATACGGCCTTCGTTTGACGATTCTAGCCACCTTGGTACTCGCCTTTATCGTCATTACCCTGGGGAGCTTTCTCGCGAATCGAATCATCGCGCCCATGGAAGGCATCGCGTTGGCGAATCGCCAGCTTCGGGACAAAGAGCAGACCGCTATGCAGGTAAGAATCCCCCGTGAAGTGCCCAAGGAACTTCGCGACATTGTCGCCTCGCGCACCTATATGCTCCGCTCCATCTTTCGAGTGTCGGAAGAGCGACTCAAAATGGTCCAGTTTCTCAGGGACACGTTCGGCCGCTATTATTCCGACAAGATCCTCGACGCAATCCTCGATCCGAAGGAGTCGCTCAAGCTGGGAGGAAAACGGGAAACGCTGACCATGCTCATGTCGGATCTTCGAGGGTTCACAACCCTCTCCCAATCCCTTCCCCCGGAGGAACTGGTCAAGATCCTCAATCGATATCTCGGCGAAATGACCGAGATCATCCTCCGTTACGACGGGATCATCGATGAATTGATTGGGGATGCCATTCTGGCATTCTTCGGGATGAACGAACCCGAGGCCGATCATGCTGCCAGGGCCGCAGCCTGTGCCATTTCAATGCAAAACGCCCTAGTGCGCCTGACTCAAGCACTGGAAAAGGAAGGTTATCCCCCGCTCGAAATGGGAATCGGACTGAACACCGGTAGCGTCATTATCGGCAACATCGGGTCCCACGCTCGAATGAAATTTGGCATTGTCGGCGAGGCGATCAACGCCACCGCCCGGATCGAATCCAATACCATCGGGGGTCAGATCCTGGTGGGCCAAGCCACCTACGAACTGATCGAATCCCAAGCGCAGACGGAGTTCCAATACTCGCTCCACGCCAAGGGAATGAAGGAACCGATTACGATTCACTCGCTGATCGGGTTGAAGGGGGCCGAGTCCCTCACCCTAAAGCGACGGACCGGGCCGGCGGCCAGTATCGAGTTCCCGGTTCGTTTCGATTATTGGGAAGTACGGGACAAGGAAATCGTCGGAAATCCGGAAACCGGACAGGCCCGTTGGGCCAATTCACAGGCCTTTCGGGTTGACGTTTCCCATTCCCTCAAGCCGATGGCCAATCTCCGGATCCGCTTTAAGGAGCCCTTCGGCAACCATCGATTTGAAGACATCTATACCAAGGTCACGTTTGAATCAAGCGACCCGGACCATGCCGTTCCCATTCTTCGCATCACGGCCATGGCCCCTCACGACCGGGCTTTCATGAACCAACTCCTCGATTCAGCCACTCGAACCCCCAGCAACTCCGCCTAGCGCTTGCGGCTTGCCTTCTTGGCAGACTTCCGCTTAACCGTCTTCTTTTTTCGCCCTGGGGCGAGGGAACTGGCTTCGAGAGCACCTCGAATGACCTTTTCACTCCGCTCGACCCGCCGCGGGAACACCTTGATGACCTCCAGAGGATCCACCAACGCGTTGTCCATCAAAAACCGGACGTAGCGGCGCATCGGCAGAAAATCTCCTGGTGACACGATCGATTGGAGTTCCCCATCAGAGGCCCCCTGCTCGATGCCACTCTTGAGCGCTGGACTTACGGCCAGAATCTCGTAAAGACCAACCCGCCCCTTACTTCCAGTGTTGAGGCAGTTTGAGCAGCCTTCCGATCGCCACACCGAGGGCGTCTCCCGGGAACCCACCACCCCAACCTCGCGCAGTCGCGTCAGCACCTCCTTGTCGGGCCGGTGCTTGATCGAACAGGCATAACAAAGCTTGGGGATCAACCGCTGACTGATGACCCCCCTCAAACAGGAGGCGATCAGATAGTCGGGGATGCCCTGTTGGCGCAAACGAGTGATGGTTTCAAAGGCATCATTGGTGTGGAGGCTTGACATCACAAAATGTCCCGTCAGCGCGGCTTCGATCGCAATCTGAATCGATTCCCGATCGCGCATTTCACCCAAGAGGATGAGATTCGGGTCCTGGCGGAGGAGGCTCCGGAGGATTTTGCTGAAGGTCAGCCCCAAGGACTCATTGACCTGCACCTGAGTCGCCCCGCTAAACTCATATTCAACTGGATCCTCGACGCTCACCAGTTTACAAGTGGGATCTTGTTCCAAGCGTGCCTGAATCCCTGCGTACAGGGTCGTCGTCTTTCCGGATCCCGTCGGCCCGGTTGCCAATACGAGCCCGCCGGGATGCATGAACTGTTCACGAACCCATTCGGTGATTGGCTCCGAAAGCACCAACGTCTCCAACTTCAGGCTTCGGTTCGAAGGATCCAGGAACCGCATCACCACGGATTCCCCCCGGGGCGTCGGCAGGCACGAAACCCGGAGATCAATGACTCGTTCGCCAAACCCGATCCGCATGGAACCGTCCTGCGGCAATCGCCGCTCGGTGATATTGAGATCACAGAGAACCTTGATTCGGGAAACGATGGGTCGATAATCACCGGCCTCCAGCGGCGGGGCGAGATCGACCAAACGACCGTCAATTCTAGCTCGCACGCGCACTCCCTCGGGTCCAGGCTCATAGTGAAGATCGCTGGCCGCCGCATCGATGGCGCCCCGAATATGCTGATCGAATACTTGAATTACCTCAGGCGAGTCATCGGCTTCAAACCGGTCCATCGCCCCCTCCGTATCATATGAAATGGTCAACCGCGCCGTCCCTTCCGAGGCCGCCAATTCCCCCGCCAAGTCCCGAAGTTCCCGGTCACGAAACTGTTCAAACTCGGGGCGCGACATACAAACCCACTCCACCCCGTAGAGCTGCAGGAAACTCAACACCGTATTCCGGGCGATCAGATTGGTGGGATCCACCATGCCAATCTTCACCATGTTGCCATCGCGCCCGAGAGGAAGGACCTCGTATTGCAGAATGACCTTGAGCGGCAACAGTTGAACCACTTCCGCGGAAACTTGATGGGCAGCGATGTGTTCCATCGGGATCTGACGCGCCTTGGTCGAGGCGTTCAAGCGGTGAGCCAGTGTCCTGGCCAGCGCCAATCCTCCCTTCTGATTCTTCTCGAGAAAATCAACAAATCGCTTTTGATCCCAGGACCAGGTCACACCCGATTCCAAACAGCGAATCGATGCCGACCGTGTTTCGCCGGTCAAGACCCCGATCTCCCCGAACACCTCTCCCGGTCCAAGCTGACTCAAGGGCCGCTCGATCTTCATGATTTCGTCAAACAGAAACACCTCAAAACACCCCGACTGGACGATCTGAAAATTCTCACTCGGCGTTCCTTGCCTGAAGACTTCCTCCCCCTTCCGAAAGCGCTTCTTCTCAGCGAGGTTGACGAGCCGTTTGATCTGGTCCTTCGAGAGCCCCGAGAAGAGGTCAATTTGACTAAGCCATTCTTTACTGACCGATTTTGCAGGCATGGGTTTCGACTTGTTGTTTAGGGCTTAAACACCTACTGGGATCTTGGTAGTTCTCGCAAAGAGCGTCAAGCCGTGAGCTGAGTATGGGGACCACCAGGATCAGTTTCAGGTTCGGCCACCAGGCCAAGGGATCGATCCTGCCCTCCTGCCCTCCCCTATCGCGATGGTTCTCCCTCCGATTCATAGTGGACCGTTCCCGCCACATACTGCGCCACCTCATCCTCGAGTACCGACAGCGTGACCCCGCCGTTCCTCAGCACGGCATCGTGGAACTCCCTCAGATCAAACCGCTGGCCAAGACGCTGCTCAGCCTCGCGGCGCAACCGGAGAATGGTGAGCTCCCCCATCTTGTAGCTCAAGGCCTGCCCCGGCCACGAAATATAC
>DEAY01000306.1:3097-3237 GCA_002348345.1 Verrucomicrobia bacterium UBA2970 | reverse complement strand
CCGAGGCCTTGCTGATGGCCACCCGGCATCGGTTTCGCCCCATTGTGATGACGGCCTTGACCACCATCTGCGGAATGATTCCATTGACCTTTGGGAATTCCCAGGAAATGGGGGTCAATTTCAAGAGCTTCGGCCTGGTG
>DEAY01000306.1:2636-2770 GCA_002348345.1 Verrucomicrobia bacterium UBA2970 | reverse complement strand
TGATCGGAGGGATGGCCTCGGCAACCTTGTTTACCTTGGTGGTCGTTCCCGTGTTCTACACCTTGATTGAGGATGCGCAAAAGGCCTTCGCCAATATCCTGGCCAGCATTTTTGACCGATCGTGCCAGGATCCA
>DEAY01000306.1:2176-2296 GCA_002348345.1 Verrucomicrobia bacterium UBA2970 | reverse complement strand
TTCACGAGTCGGGAAGGGCTTGAGAGGATGCGGATTCGCGTGGGACGATTCCGGACTCTACCGCGAAAGAGGCAGGCGTTCACATTAATCGAGTTACTGGTGGTGATCGCGATCATCGCC
>DEAY01000306.1:0-1859 GCA_002348345.1 Verrucomicrobia bacterium UBA2970 | reverse complement strand
CGCGATCATCGCCATCCTTGCCGGGATGTTGTTACCCGCGCTCTCTCGGGCCAAGTCGATCGCGAAGCGCACGAGTTGCCTCAGTCAACAGCGGCAGATCATCATGGCGACCTTGATGTACCTCGACGATCACGATGGGTATTTTCCTCCCCGGACGTTGGGGAATGAACCGGGCCGGCCGGGATGGCCAGGGCGGGTCAACCGCTACCTCAGCAACACCCGCGTTTTTCTCTGCCCGCAGGACCCCAACCGGACGCTTCGCTTCGCGCCCGATCTGAACGCCGGGAGTTTTCATGATCCCGCTGACCGCGCGTTGCGGAGTTATATCATGAATGGATGGAATGATTACTTCTTGGCACCGGAGGGACGCCCCTATGATCATGAGTTTTTGAAGACCAAGCAGATGAAATTGGCTTCCATTCGGGAACCTGCAGGGACGGTGGTCTTTGGGGAGAAACGCCCCGAAAGTTACCATTTTTTCATGGACTTTTTGGAGGATGAGGGCAACGCCCTGCACGAATTGATCTGGAACATGCACGGGGCTCAGCCCGGTCGGGAACAGAGTGGGGGCTCCAATCATGCCTATGCCGACGGTCACGTGGCGTACGTGCCTCACGGAAAGAGCTTTCGGCCGGTCAACCAATGGGCGGTGTTGCCCGAGATTCGGAATCTGGACTTGCGGTAAGTCGGAGCCCGATGGGAAGGCGGAGTCGATCGCCGGGAGTCCTGGCAAGCCCTCCAAGGGGGCGATGGACGAATCCTGTTTTGACTCGCTTCGCCTGCGCTTCTGGATCATTGTTGGAGGATGTCGAATCTGGTTTGGTGGCAATCCTTGGAGGCGCGTCGTTTATCGTCCCGCGTGTTATGGTTGTGCTTCGCATTGATCCTGCCGGGGCCGGCGGATGCCCAGAATGTTGATTGGGATACTTATCTTGGGGGCAAACAGCGGAACCTGTATTCCCGCTTGGATCAGATCAATCGAAAGAGCGTTGATCAGCTGAGTGTGGCTTGGACCTATGAGACGGGAGACGTGGGTGAGTATCAGGCGAATAATCTGGTGATCGATGGCGTTCTCTACACGCCAGCGCCCAGTCGGAAGGTCATTGCCTTGAATGCCGCGACCGGGGAAGAACGTTGGGTCTGGGATCCGGCCGAGGAGCGTTCGGGGAGGGGGAAGAACCGTCAACGCGGACTGGTATACTGGGAGAATGAGTCGGGAGAGGAGAAACGGCTCTTCACCGGGGTCAGAGGCTTTCTCTTTGCCCTGGATCCGGCGACCGGAGAGGTCATCCGGTCCTTTGGTGACGAGGGCGCTGTCGAACTGGGAACCGGTCTCAATACCCCAGGGGTGATCTATCGTGACCTACTGATTTTGGGAGGGCAAGGAGGGCAGGGGGTGGTGCGCGCCCTCTCCGCCCGCACGGGGCAGGAAGTGTGGCGGTTTCACCTGGTGCCCCGACCTGGCGAGTTCGGTTACGAGACATGGCCGGAGGATGCATGGAAACGGGTGTCTGGTGTGATGCCTTGGTGCGGTCAATCGCTCGACGAAGAACGAGGCATTGTCTATGTCGCGACCAAAACGGGGGAGCCGGACTTCTACGGGGGAAAGCGGCACGGCGCCAATCTCTTTGCCAATAGCCTGGTGGCCTTGGATGCGACGAGCGGTCAACGACGGTGGCATTACCAAATCGTTCACCATGACCTCCTGGACAAGGACCTCCCCTGCCCGCCCGTGCTGCTGACGGTGACGCACGAAGGCAAACGAATTGATGCCGTCGCCCAGGGAACGAAGCACGGTCGAGTGTTTGTCTTCAATCGGGTCACCGGCGAGCCCCTGTGGCCGATCGAGGAACGACCGG
>DEAY01000114.1 GCA_002348345.1 Verrucomicrobia bacterium UBA2970 | reverse complement strand
TCATGCGGTCACGGAAGCGGCCATCGGCTGGTGGGCGGGTCTATCGGACCATCCCGCCGATGACCTCCTCCTCCATGAGCGACGCCGAGTCGCCGTTTCCCTACCTCGAGCCGGGGTCGTGCAGGTCGATTTTCATTCCCGCCTGACCGCCGTTCGCGACCTGACCCTAGGGGGGGATTTGCAACATGCCGGGATTCACTTCCGAGCAGAAAACGAAGTCGCCAATCGGAGGAAGGAAACCGCCTATGTCTGGAGTCCAGATCTAGACCCAGAAAAACGAGGCATGAAGTCGGATCATTGGCAATGGGCGACTCTGATCTTTCCCATTGGCGATCGTTGGTTTCAAAGCACTGAAATGACCGCGCCCACCAATCAATTCAGTGAATTGTCCTGGAGGGATTACGGCCGCTTTGGTTTTTTCGAAAAGAAAACCTTAACCAAAGACGAGACCCTGAACCTCCAATTCCGATTTCAGATCAAGGAAGTCGTCGATTTTGATTTACCGGCGGAAATGGAAGCCCTCCGCCACCGGATCCGATCCAGCAATCAGACGGCCTACGCCCAATTCCTAACCGATCTTCAAGGCAACCAAGACTAACGCCCACCCAAGCGCCTCAGACCCGCAGCTCGTTCCTCGTCGCTCAGTTCACCATCACCGTCCCGGTCCAATCGCTGCAAAAGCCAGCGCCTCCCCAGGTCGCGCCCCCCCTTGCTGGAGATTCGGTCCGAAATCCGGCCTCTCACCACATCACGGGAGTGATCCTTGAGGGCTTTTCGAAGAATCGGCATTTCCGACGGATTCTCGGCGATCACCCGCAAGGTCATGCTGCCCATTTCATCGGTCGACTCTCTCCCCCACCTCACCCTCACCGGCGGATCACTTGGGTTGTTCGGGTTTTCTTCCGAATTGTCATAGTGAATGGTTACGTTCAACCGCGTCCCCTTGGGCAAGGACACCATCTCTTTATAGGTGTATTGCTCCTGCCAAGAAAAATCCCATTCCGGAATCGAGAGTAACTCCCTGGTCTCTCCATCGGGCCAGGTTGCCGTCATGACCATGTCCTTTCCGAGATAGTGGGCATGGGCGCTCACCGCGAAGGCTTTCACATCAACCGGCAGCACGAAGGAATCGGTCAAGGCATGGTTTGCCTCACCCGCTGGAATATCCAGTCCCGATAAGGCCCCAAAAGAGGGAGGCAACTGGACGCCGGCGAAGGATTGCTTTGGGGCCTTTTCCGTGAAGTATAATCCAACCGTTGATTGCTCTTTCTCCACCTTTCCCGATGGATGAAAATGAGTTTGAAGCACGAGATCCGCCCCCTTCGGCAAACGCTGGGCAAGCCCCTCCGGCAATAAGCGGGGATTGCCACCAACGGCCCATCCCCCCAATCGCCCGCTGCCGCGCAGCGCGCTTCCCATCCGGGTAAACCCCGGCAGAGGGGTCGCGGCATCCGCCTTTCGAGCCCGCCCCGTCGTATCCGTGAAGAACAAGCAATGATGAACAACGCTTCGGGCCCCCGGACGAAATTCGATTGCCGTGACCCACTTGTCCTCAGGCAGATCCAGAGGCAGAACGAAGTGGCGATAGATATCCGGCCCCTCGGCCGGAACCTCAAAGGCCTCATCCATCCGCACGATCAAATCCGGTTCGCCCAACTGCCAACCGACCGGAAAATCAGGAACCGGTGGCATCGCCTTCGGATCTCCCAATGCCATCCCGCTCTCCACCCAGGTTGAAATGGTCTGGATCTCCTCCTCGCTCAACCGACGCTCGCCTAGGAACTCTAGGGGTCCCGTTTCGGCATGCCACGGCGGCATGAAACGATCCTCGATCACGGAGACAATCAATCGACCCCGCTTCCGCACATCGTCGTAGGTCAAAAACGAAAACGGCGCCGCTTCACCGGGACGATGGCAGGAGCTGCAGTTCTTGAAAACAATTGGCGCGACATGCTCGGAAAAGGTCGTCATTGGGACCGACCCACCCACAACGGCCGTTGACGCCGCCATCGCAGTGAGCCCGGCGCCCGCCAACCCTGCCAACCCCTTCCCGCTCCCCCAACTCATCACTCGTGATTCCACTTACCCAGTTAAGAATGCCGGCGCCGGCTTAGCAAGGTTTGTTGAAGCTCCCGTGAAGACCAATTCGTTTCCCTGGGATTTGCCCGGATATCTCAGGCGCAGCCACGCAGGCTCGACAGACCCGAAGGTCGATCGCTAAAGTACGACACCATGCACTCGATGCTCCGGCACATCCTGACTTGCATTTTCCCGCTGGTGGCCTCGTCGGCCCAACCTCTCGTCCTCGTCGAACCCGGATCCCAGTGGCACTACCTCAAGAGCCGTGATCTATCGCCCCGTGTCATGAGCACGTGGACGCAACCCGACTATAATGTGGCCCAATGGCCCATCGGCCCCGCGCCCTTCCGCTATGGAGACGGCAGCGGAGGCACGACACTCGATGACATGCCCCGCCGCTACCCCGGGGTGGTCATCCGGCAAGGGTTTGAGGTTCGTGAGGTTGAGAATCTTGCGGCGCTTGATCTGCACATCAACTACGACGACGGCTTCATCGTCTGGATCAACGGGAATCGGGCCCTCGACCGCAACGCCCCCCGCCAATTAAACCCCAAGGCGCTCGCCTTCGATTCCCACGAATCCGGATCATTCGAGACCCTTGAGATTCCCGATGGCCCCAGCCTTCTCAAACCGGGTCGGAATTTGATCGCCATCCAGGGCTTCAATATCAGCCTCTCCAGCACGGATTTTTTGATCGACGCCTCACTCATCGGAATCCCCCGGGATGAGCAAGCCCCTTCAATCCTTCACCTCTCCCCCGATTCAAGCGAAATCGACCAATTGAAAACCATCACGGTGGTCTTCAACGAGCCGGTCGACGGCGTCTCCAACCAGGATCTTCGGGTCAATGGTAGTCCGGCCCTCTGGGTGAGTGGGAACGCGGAACGCTGGACCTTCACCTACCCCTCCCTCTATCACGGCACGGCCACACTCGAATGGGATTCAGCCCATCGGATCCAAGATTTCGCACGTCCCCCAAATCCATTCATCGGCGAGGCTCGACTCAAGACCTACGAGATTCGCGACCGAACCCGACCGGTCATCGCTCGAATCCAACCTCCGGCGGAATCGATCCTTGGGTCCCTCCCACGGATCCGACTTTGGTTCAGTGAGCCGGTGGAGACCTTCGAGACGAGGTCCCTGCGAATCAATGGACACCCTCCCCGGTCCGTTGAAGGGTTTTCAGCGGGACCATGGGATATCGAGCTCGATCCGGTCGGCCCTGGGCGGGTCGAGGTTGCTCTGGTCGAGCAGTCCGGCATCACCGACCGAGCGGAGCCACCCAACCCTCTGAGGCCCACCTCATGGCACTACACCCTCGAACCCCGCCTCGCACCGGCCAACATCCAAATTCGAGAATTCATGGCATCCAACCAAACCGGATTGGTGGATGAGGATGGGGAATTCCATGATTGGATTGAACTGTTGAACGCCGATTCCATTGCCCAAAACCTTGAGGGATGGGCCCTGACCGACGACTCCAAAAAACCCGGGAAATGGCGTTTTCCAAAACGAATCGTCCATCCCGGTCAACGGATTGTGATTTTCGCCTCAGGAAAGAACCGACCATCACCTGAGGGAAACCTCCACACCAACTTTCGACTCAGCGCCGGGGGAGGTTACCTCGGGCTCTCCGATTATTCTCTTCCCTCCCAGGCCGTCAGCGAAATCAAGGCCTACCCAGAGCAACGTGGCGATCTTGCCTACGGCGCGAACCCAGACGGGGATTGGGTATATTGGTCAACCCCCAGTCCCGGGAAAACAAACGGCGGCCCTTCCACTCCCCGTATTCTCATGCCGCCCCAATTGAGTCGCTCCGGTGGGTTCGTCGCCCCGTTTCGCCTCACGCTTTCCACAACGGATCCCGACGCCGAAATCCGGTACACCACCGACGCCCGAGTTCCCACCCAGGCAGCCGGAACCCGCTACCAAGCCCCGATTCAAATCGAGGAAACAACGGTCATCCGGGCGGCCGCTTTCGCCCCGGACTCGCTGTCCTCACCCATTGTGACCGCCACCTACCTCGTCGGGATGCCCGAAGCCATTCGATCCCTCCCGGCCCTTTCTTTGGTGAGCGCCCCCGAGAATCTGTTCGGGCGAACGGGGATCCTGGAAGACCAGCCCCGAAACACCATCCGTCGTGGGCCCAGGTGGGAGCGCCCCGTTTCCGTCGAATGGATTCCGCAGGCCGAAGCCGAGAAAGGATTTCGAATTGACGCGGGCCTCCGGATTCAGGGAGGGGATTACATTCGTCACAACCACCGACGGAACACCCCGCCCCCGACCGGGAAATACTCCTTTCGTCTCTACTTTCGTGGAACCTACGGCCAGAACCGACTGAACTACCCCCTCATCCCCCAAATTCCGGAGACTCAATTCGAACACCTCGTCTTGCGCGCGGGCATGAACGATCCGATCAATCCATTCATCGTCGATGAACTGATTCGCCGGCTCTACGCCGACATGGGGCAAGGCTCCAGCCAGGGGGTGATGGCGACGCTGTTCCTGAATGGAGACTATCAGGGATATTACAATCCGGTGGAACGGATCGACGCCAACCTCCTGCAATCGCGTCATGGCGGTGGATCGGACTGGGACATTATCGCCCAACGGGGCGAGGTTCGGATGGGGGACGACCGGGCCTGGCGACAGTTCTTGGAGCTGGGAATCGACCGCGATGCGGGACAACCCGAAGTCTACGAAGCAATCCGACAACAACTCGATATCGATGCGTTTATCGACTACATCCTGCTCAACGTCTACGTCGATATGGACGATTGGCCCTACAACAACTGGCGGGCCGCCCGAGAACGAACCCCTCGCGGCAAGTGGCGCTTTTACATCTGGGACGCAGAACGAGCCTTCGGCACCCCAGGAAAACGGATCGGCAGCCTCTCCCGGCAACGCTGGCCCCAACAGCGACTCTACACCGCCAATAATCTGACCAAGGGTCCGCTCGCAAGCTCCGCCGAAATCGCTCGGCTCTTTCGTTCGTTGGTTCGAAACGACGAGTTTCGACTTCGATTTGCCGATCGTGTTCACCAACACTTTCAACCAGGCCAGCCGCTGAGCAAGGAGAACCTCAGAAAACGAACGGAAGAACTCAGGAACGTCATGCTTCAGATCCTCCCGGATCTGAACCCCTATATCGAATCCGAATGGATTCCCAACCGCCAAGACATCGTCATGGCACAGCTCAAAACACTCGACCTTCAACGATCCGAATGGGCGCCTCAGTTCAGTCATTCCGGTGAACCGCTTTCTTCCGATTCCAGCGTCAGCCTTTCAAGTAAAGAAGGCGACATTTACGTCACGCTCGACGGACGCGATCCCCGAGACCTGGAGAAAAAGGAGCGCTCTCAACACCGTTACCGCGAGCCCATCGCCATCCAAGGGCCCACCACCCTTCTCGCGCGAACGTCCTCCAATGGAGAATGGAGCGCCCTTGCAAAGGCAAGTTTCGCCCCAGACGAAGCCCCCTTCCCTCTCCAATTCACCGAAATCATGTTCCAGCCTCTCGGCGGCCGAGAATATGAGTTTGTCGAGCTTCTAAACCACGGCCTCCTCGAGCTTGATCTATCGCGGCATCACATCAAGGGCCTCGACTTTCAATTCGGCCTCCACGCTCAACTGGCCCCTGGAGAACGAATCGTGCTGGCCTCGGCAGAGGACCCGGAGGCCTTTCGAAGGCGCTATCCCCGGACGGAAGTCTTTGGCTGGTTCGCCGGAGCCTTGTCGAACCGGGGCGAAACGCTCCGCGTCGAGAGCTCCGACGGCCGTCCCCTTCACTCGGTCCACTATTCCACGCGGGAGGCTCCACATCTCGATGTGATCGGCCAATCAATTCAACTCATGCCACCCCTTGCTGCCGCTTCCGCCGCAAGCGTCTGGAAACTCAATCCCCAACCAGGGGGCACTCCAGGACGTTGAGTCGGGACTGACATGGAAGCGGCCACCTCTCATCGGCGGAAGCTTGCCGGGGAACGTCTATCCCCCTAAAGTCCCCACCGATGAACCGGCTGATCATCCTCCTTGCCTTGGTGGGAGCGCTTCGCGTCTGGGCCGACGGGCCAAGCTCCGCCAATCCGTGGTCCTTCAGCCCGCTGCAGCCGCAACCCCTTCCGAAAACCGAGCGGGAGGACTGGATTCAAACCCGTCTCGATGCCTTCATCCTGGCCCGACTCGAAGCCACCGGGCTTGCCCCATCACCCGCCGCCGACCCTCGACGGCTGCAACGACGCCTCTCCTTTGATCTCATCGGGTTGCCCCCATCGCCGGCACAGTGGGAATCCTTCCGGGCTCGCGCCCAAATCAACCTCGCAACGGCCGTCCACGAAGAGATTGACCGCCTGCTTGCATCACCCCACTACGGGGAGCGATGGGCTCGACACTGGTTGGATCTGGCCCGCTACACGGACAAGACCGCTTCCTGGCTCAAGCTGAGCGACGTGGCCTGGCGCTATCGCGATTGGGTGGTTTCGGCGCTGAATCGAGATCTTTCTTACCCAGAATTCGTCATCCAACAATTGGCGAACGACCTGATCGAAGGAGGTGACCCCCGCGACAATGCGGCGCTGGGATTCCTTGGCCTCAGCCCCACCTACTGGAAGGAACTTCAACTTCCCCCGGAAGTCATCAAGACCACCGTCGCCGATGAATGGGAAGAGCGGATGGACGCCGTCGGCAGAACCTTTCTTGGGCTCACCCTGGGTTGCGCAAGGTGCCACGACCATAAGACCGATCCCATTACCCAAAGGGACTACTACGCCATTGCCGGGGTCTTCGCCAGTACGCGGATCGCCGACCGCCCCATGATGAAGGCCCGTCGTTGGGCCCCCATCCAAACCGCTCGTCAAACCGTCGCCGGACTGGAGGAGCAGCGAGTCAAACTCGAGAATAAGGTCAAAGCGAACGACCCTTCAAAGGACGAACGCTCGGCGATCGAAACCAGGATCACCGGTCTGAGCCGAGACATTCTCAAGATCAAGACATCGACCCCGGACTATCACGCCCCCACCGTCAATGGCGTCCTGGATTCCGCCTTGTATGTTGAACCCGCAGACGGGGGCCACGGCACCAAGCTCGTGCTCCAAGACCGGCAAGCGCGGGATCTCCACCTTCATCGCCGGGGCAATCCCAATCGTCCGGGGGCCCTTGTACCACGACGATTCCTCGGCGTTTTCCCGGGGCATTCAGACCAGCCTCGTCGATTGACCTCGGGCAGCGGCAGACTCGAACTGGCCCAGGCGATCGTCACGGAGGCGGCTCCCCTGTCATCGCGGGTAATCGTCAATCGGATATGGCAACATCACTTTGGTCGGGGTTTGGTCACCACCCCGTCGGAACTGGGCCATTCCGGCGAACCGCCCAGCCACCCCCAACTGCTCGATGATCTGGCCTACCGGTTCGTCGAGCATGGCTGGTCCTTGAAATGGCTCCACCGAGAGATTCTCGCATCGGCCACCTGGCAACAAGGCAACGACAATCCCCGCTCCCACCAGTTGGATCCGAACAACCTGTCCCTGGCGCGGATGGATGCCCAGCGTCTTGAAATCGAAGCATGGCGCGATGCCATGCTCCTCGTGACGGGAACGTTCGACTCTCGGACGGGAGGGCCATCGGTCGATCTGAGCGACTCCAAGAACGCTCGCCGAACCATCTACGGAACCGTCCACCGACGAGATCTCAGTCAAATCCTGAGGGTTCATGATTTCCCCGACCCCACGGCCCACTCGCCGAAAAGAACCCCCACGCTCACGGCCCTGCAACAACTCTTCAGTCTCAACGCGCCCTTTCTTCACGAGCGAGCGGCGGCACTGGCCGACCGACTGATAAAATCAGCCCTCGCGACGGAACAACGAATCGAGTGGGGCTATCGCCACCTTTTTCAGCGAGTTCCCACCGATGCCGAGATGCAACTCGCGCTCCGCTTCCTCGACAGCGCCACCGACTCCCGGGAGGCTTGGATCCAATATGCCCACAGCCTGCTCGCGGGAAATGAGTTCTTGTTCATCGAATAATGAAGCCCCACCGAAGAATCCATCGACGCGAGGCCATTGCCCGGATGGGAGCCGGTCTGGGGGCCTTGGGCCTGGCGACCGCGATGAGAGCCGATGCTTCGCTCAGACCTCATTTCGCGCCCCGTGCCAAGCGAGTGATTCATCTCTTCATGAACGGAGGGCCCTTCGGCCCCGATTTTTTCGACCCGAAACCGTCCCTCAAACGCTATGAGGGCCAGCGTCCGAAGGGCGTCGAACTAAAGACAGAACGTCCCACCGGCGGGCTTCTCCCCGTCCCCTTTGGGTATCGGCAGCACGGCCAGAGCGGCCTCCCCATCAGCGAACTGCTTCCTCGAACCGCCCACTTTGCCGATCAACTCTGCATCCTGCGATCGCTGTACACGGACAACCCCAACCACGGTCCCGCCCTGCTCCTCATGAACAACGGAACGATGACCCCCAAAGTGCCGAGCCTGGGGGCCTGGCTCAGCTACGGCCTCGGGAGTGAAAACAACAATCTCCCGGCTTACGTCGTGCTCTGCCCCGGTCGTCCTGTCCGGTTTTCCATTCTTTGGAACAGCGCGTTTCTGCCTGCGCAACACCAAGGGGTCTACCTCAACCACAGCAACCTGGATCCGAAAGCCATGGTCCCCTGGTTACACAATGAGCGCCACGGACCTCGCCAGCAACGCCGTCAACTCGATCTCCTTCAAGCCCT
>DEAY01000437.1:7209-7819 GCA_002348345.1 Verrucomicrobia bacterium UBA2970 | reverse complement strand
GCTGGAGCGGGGGGAGCAACGAGCCGCGGAAATCGAGGCCAGGTGGGTGCGCCCGAAGATCGAGCGCACCGGCGTCGAGGAACGCTTTCCGGCCGTGACCGCCCGCTTTGTCCGGCTGGTTTCCGAAGGGCAAGACACCAACCCCCAGAACCTCCGAAACTTCAATGTCGACGAATTCGAGGTGTGGTCGCCCAGTCCAAACCCCATCAACATCGCACTGGCATCCAATGGCACCAAAGCCTCCGGGACATCCCGGCAGATCGAGGATTTTGCCGATGCGTATGACGCTGATCTCGCCATTGACGGTCAGTTCGGGGCTCGGTTCATCGCCACCGGGGGCACCCTCACCCTGGAGTTTTCATCGTCGAAATCGTTCGACCGAATCTACTTTTCAAGCGCACGCGGGGCCGAAATCCCCACCCAGGGCAAGTTCAACTTTCTGGGTGAATACCGAATCGAGATCTCGGACAACGGAATCGACTGGCGCAAACTGACTGACAGTCACGACCGGAAACCGGTCTCCAAGGCCTACCGGGAACAGCGAATCCGACGTTTGATCCGCACCGACGAGGAGCAACAGCGCCTGAAGACGCTCCGGGAGCAGGCGCGA
>DEAY01000437.1:6533-6874 GCA_002348345.1 Verrucomicrobia bacterium UBA2970 | reverse complement strand
AGGTCCAACGGCAGATCCAAGCGATTCCCCCGCTTGCGAAAGCCTTTCTGGGACGCCGAAGCGAGTCCGACGGGGCCGGCCCCTTCCACCTTTTTCAGGGAGGCAACCCCCAGCGCAAAGGAGAGGAAATCGTTCCGGCCAGTCTGTCGGTGCTGGCTTCATCGACCCCACCCTACGAGCTCAGGAACGGAGTTCCCGAAGGTCAGCGTCGAGCGGCATTGGCCCACTGGATCACCCATCCCCAGAATCCGCTGCCTGCCAGGGTGCTCGTCAATCGGGTTTGGCACTACCACTTCGGAACGGGCATCGTCGATACCCCGAGTGATTTTGGATACATGGGC
>DEAY01000437.1:0-6186 GCA_002348345.1 Verrucomicrobia bacterium UBA2970 | reverse complement strand
CCCACCCATCCCGAACTTCTCGACCATCTGGCCCAACGACTTATCGAATCGAATTGGAGGCTCAAACCCCTGCACCGGGAGATCATGCGGTCGAAGGCTTACCGCCAATCCTCGGCCTGGACCAAGGCTGGCGGCCAACTCGATGCCGACAGTCGATTCCTGTGGCGATTTCCTCCGCGAAGGCTCTCGGCCGAGGAGATTCGGGATACGATCCTCCAACTCTCAGGCCAACTCGACCTCGCGGCGGGCGGCCCCGGATTTCGACTTTACCGATTCATGCAGGACAATGTCTGCACCTACGAACCGCTCGATATCCACCCCCCGGACACCTATCGACGCGCGGTCTACCATCAGAACGCGCGGGCCTCAGTCGTCGATCTGATGACCGACTTCGATCTCCCCGATTGCGCCTTCTCCAGTCCGCGCCGAGCCGGGACGACAACACCCCTCCAAGCGCTTACCCTGTTGAACCATCAGTTCACCCTGGATATGGCCAAGGCATTGGCCGGCCGGCTCCTCAGACAAACCCTCACCCAAGGCCAAGTCGAGGAGGCCTTTCAACTGGCCTTTCAACGCCCCCCTCGGCCCATGGAAATGGAGGCTTCCATCGCCATGATTGAAAAACACGGCCTTGAAGCGTTCAGTCGAGCGCTCCTCAACGCCAACGAATTGATCTACCTTGATTAAGCGCTCCCACTGATCGATGAACTCTCCTCTCCTCTCACTCACCCGCCGGGGTTTTCTTGGCAACGTCTCGACCGGCCTCGCGGGAATCGGCCTTGCCCGACTTCTCCGCCAGGAGCTCCATGCCGCGCCGTCGCAAGGCCCCCATTTCCCGGCGCAGGCTAAGCGGGTGCTCCAGATTTTCTGTCCGGGAGCCGCCTCCCATCTGGACCTCTGGGACTACAAGCCAGAACTCATCCGCCATCACGGCAAACCGTTGCCCGGTGAAGAGAACCTGGTGAGTTTTCAAGGCCAAAACGGCAACCTCATGGAAAGCCCCTTCCCATTCATTCCTCGGGGCCAATGCGGGAAACATCTGACCTCGATGCTGCCTCACCTGGGCCAGCATGCGGATGAGATCGCCTTTCTTCACGGGCTTCACTCCCGGACCAACACCCACGGACCAGGATGTGTTTTTGTCAACACAGGGCATCCCACGGAGGGATTTCCGGCCGCGGGAGCATGGGTGAGTCACGCCCTAGGGAGCGACAACGAGAATCTTCCGACCTACGTCGCCATCCAGGACGTACGAGGTGAGCCGCCCAATGGGAAGGCCAACTGGAGCAATGGGTTTTTGGCGGCACGGCACCAGGCGATGACCCTGGCGGCCCATCGTCCCATCCGAAATCTGAAGCGCCCCCCGACCGTTGGAGCGGACGAGGAATCGGACACCCGCCGCCTTCTCACGCTCCTGAACGGGGAACACGCCAAGGATCGCCCCCATGAATCCGATCTCCAGGCCCGCATCGCCGCCTACGAGCTGGCGGCACGCATGCAACTGAGCGCGCCCGAGGTGAGTGAACTCGAGACCGAACCCTCCCACATCCACGCGCTCTACGGGACGGATTCCCGGAACCCCCTCCTGGCGGCCTACGCCCGCAACTGCTTGCTTTCCCGCCGCCTCCTGGAACGGGGCGTTCGTTATGTCAATCTCTACTGTGCTTCCCGGGCCAGCGGGGTGGACGGTCTCCTCAATTGGGATGCGCATAAAACGTTGAGGGCCGACTACATGCGCCATTGCCCCATCTTCGACCAACCCACCGCCGCCCTGCTCACCGACCTCAAACAACGGGGTCTGCTTGAAGACACGCTCGTCCTCTGGTGCACCGAATTTGGGCGCATGCCCACTCATCAACAGGGCACATCGGGGAGAGACCATAATCCCGATGCCTTCACCCTCTGGATGATGGGCGCGGGCGTTCGGGGCGGCGTGAGTTACGGGGAAACCGATGCATTCGGACGCCGGGCGGCCATCAATCGAACCACCGTCTGGGATTTCTATGCGACCGTCCTGCACCTCCTGGGACTGGATCACAAGCGCCTGACCCAATACCACAACGGCCTGGAACGCCGCCTGACCGATGTTCACGGGAATGTCATCCGGGAGATACTTGCCTGACTTGACTCCCAACACCTCAAGGTAGGGGACGACCCCCATCGACCCGGTATCCCTCTCCCTTCCTCAGGGCGTGGAAGAACGTTCCCCCGAAACCCGCAGCGCCTCGGGTGCCAGGTCCCCGATCGAGCTCGCGAGCGGATCTTCGGAGGCCGAGAATGATCCAGGTGACGCGTGCGGGAGGGGCACATCATACTGGTAGTCCGGATCCTTCTGCTGCCGCCGCCACACCTCGAGCATTTCCTGCCAGGCCCCGACCAGCGTCTTCCGCTCCGGAAGATCGGCCTCCAGTTCTCGGCTCAGGGACTTCAACCGATAACACGGCACCCCGGCATACATGTGATGCTCGGTATGATAGTTCATCCTCCAATAGAGAAACTCGGAAAAGGGGTCGAGTCGGATCGAGCGGACGCACTTGCGAAAATCGGCAACGTTATCCCTCAATCCGCAATGCTGGGTCATGCCAATCAAATAAGCCCACCCGTTCGCCGAAAACACAGCCGTTGTCAGAATCAAGGGCCAAACCCATTGGCCCGTCCACCCCGCGATCATCAACACAGTCCCGTGGAAGAGCAGCGTGACACGGGCAAACCACATCGATTTCCGAAACTCCTCCGCCTGATCCTCCCGAAGGGCGACCAACCATTGGTGACTGGGATGCTGGAGGCGGTCAATCTTGCCCAGGGCCAAATGAAGCGTCGCACTGAGCGCCGGCAAAAGCCCCCCCTTTCCGAACGTTCGCGTCCGTTCGGTCAACAGGTTCAGGGTCAGCATCTGGAGCAAGAACCCCTTACCGGCCATGGGATGCAGCGGCAGGAGCACTTCCCCATCCCCTTCGGCGTGCAAGGTATAGCGATGGTGATAGGTATGGCTGACATTGTAAGCAAAAGGGTCAAACCAACCAATCAGGCTGAAGGGATACAAGAACAAACGATTGAGCCACTTCGTCTGAAACACGGTTCCGTGGCCCAGTTCGTGAGGTGCGATTCCCGAGAAAAAACTCGTGATCGTCCCATGAAGAAAGAGGGTCACCAGGAACAACGACCACGCCTCCGAGGCCCAACATTGATGAACCAGGAGACCGCTGAGCACAAACAAACCCAGATGCCCGCCTGCCTGCAGGAACCCTTGGAGATCACTCCGCTGGCTCAGACGTCGAAGGGTTTGGGAATCAATCGGACTCCGATACCAGTGGATCCTGAGTGTTTGCCGCACCTGAAAGAGGGGGTCAAACCGTGGGGAGGACGAATGGCACTTGATCCCCTCAGAGGAACATGAGCCTCGATCAGGATCCTTGATCGTTGGTTGGTTCTCCGGATTTCGATCTCGAACGGTCCCCACAACACTTCAGCTTTTCACGCCCCCGTCGGACGTTCCAGGCCATTGAAGCAGAGTCGACCGAATCTTCAAGAACCCACTGAAAAGGGACCCCCAAAAAATCCTCCCCTTCCAAGGCCCCTTCATCAAGGGGCCACAATCACTACTGATTCCTAGGTGTAGGAACTCCAGTAACCATCCCCATATCGGTTGTAGGAACCTCGAACCCGCCCCAATTGCCGGGACGACTTCCCGAGGGAGTCAAGCTGAAGTTGGATTTCCTCCATCTGCTCGCCCAAGAGGGCCGCATTCTCCTCTTCAGCCTTCATGAGCTTTTGCCATTCGACCAGCAATCCCTCGGCCTGATCACCGAGAGGTTTGGCATCCAGCAAACCGGCGAGGGACGCTTGCAGCGCCTTCTTCTCCTTCTGCCGAAGATGCAGTTCATCCCAGTCCTTCAACTGGATGGCCGAGAGCTCGAGTTGGGTTAACTTCTTCCAGAGTTTGACAAGATCCCACATCGCTCACTCCTCTGCAAATCACCCTTCAGCTTCCGCAAAGGCGGCAACCGCACCCTCTTGATCGTGATTCAAATTCCCCAGCATTTCGCTCCAAGCATCTCGAATGACCGTGAGTCGCTCAACCACCTCCACCAAGCCCTCTCGCTCCTTCTTCAGGTTGCTTTCTTGGAGACGCTCCCCGAAGTAGACATAGAGGTCACGCAGGTTTTTAGCCACTTCACCACCCGCTTCCAGATTCAAGGTCACCACCAACTCCCTGAGAATGTCTTGCACCTTCCGAATGTTATTGTGAATCGCAAGATTGCGGTCTAAGGGATCCTCAAGATCAAACCCCTGATCGGCTGCCGCCAGGAAACGCAACGCTCCATCGTAAAGCATCAAAACCAGCTGGCCTGGAGGTGCCGTCTGCATCGAGATCTGCCGATAAGACTGTAAATTGCCCGCCAGAATCATAACCAAAACCCAATAAAAGCCCTCATCCTATTGCCCCAATAATAACCTTGCGATCCGTTCTGCGATTTCTTGAGGGGGGTAGTCTGGCGTGGCAGCAAGTTCTTTTCCTCGTGCGAGGGCGTCAGCTCTCACCTCCTCGTCTCCCCCGAGCAAATCCATTGTCTGCTGGAAGCCCTCGATTGAGATCTTATCCACCCCCGGATGATTGCTGCCGGCCCCCTCACTCACAACACTCTCACGAGTGTTATGAATGGACTTCAGCGGATTAGAATTTGATCTTATCTCCATCGGCTCCTCACTTCCTGCTCCTCAATCTCTACATTACCTATCGGACCGCCAGGCAAAACATGTAGCGCTTTCTTAACCGTTAGTAAGGCAATGTGCCCAAAACGGCAGCAATGGCATACTGTCCGAAACGACGTGGCGAACTGAACAAGGAGCGCTCATCGAGATGCCGCGCGCCCCCTGTGTGATTCAGCGCAAAATATTCCCTGGCAGCCTGGGCAACCGTAACATCCCCGGCGTCAAAGAATTCATCCACCTCCCAAATCGTCTCCTGACTCTCGGTATGGACCAGCTTCATTCGCCAGGCAACGGTTTGAGGCGGATAAGGATGAAAGTGATTGACCGAACAAAACAGAACCGCCTGGCAGTAATAAGTGTCTTGAATCGCTTCAATAAAATCTAATGAAAGCGGCTCCCCAAGCTTCCATTCCGACGAGCCCGTCAATTGAAGCAGTTGCTCTTGAGTCACAAAATAGGAATCAAAGGCCGCTCGTTTGACCAATTCCCGTTGGTAAAGTTCTGTTAACATCCCAGCCGTTTCCACCTTCTGGGCTGGGCCGCCCACAAACTGAACCGGGAGCACCGCCACCCGCTGGACGACCGGCTCCATCGCGATCCGGTTGACCGACACGTTCGAAGGTTGATAGGCCGGCACCCGAGCCGGCAAACGATCCCGAGTCGAGCAAGAGATTGAGCCTCCCATGAAGATGAGCAAGCCCAGCCACATCCCAACAGCCTTGAATTGATCGTGTCTATTCATGGATTACTTGGTCCCTCCACCAAATCGCTGCTGAAGAAACTTAAGTTGATTATTGATCTGACTCTGCGCCGTCTCCATCGAAATAAAGCTCTGCATCAATCGTTCCCGATTCGATTGAACAACTCGTTCGAGCTGGGCAATCTGATCATCAATGCCAGCATCTTGTTCCGCAATCGAATCGACCTTTGAGGGGATAACCCCTTCGTCACCGATCTGCTTTTCAACAAAGGCATTCATCAACACGGCAATGCCATCGGTCGAATCCTGGAACAAGGTTGTGACTTTGCCCAGGTCATTGATCAGGCTGTCTGAGAAAATCGTGGTATCAGAAATAGCCAGTTTATTATCGTATCCGTTGGTCTCAATTCCGATGTCACTCAAACGGTCCAGGGTCGTGGAAAGTGCCGACACACTCCCCACTGAAAGGCTACGCAATTCAGCCGCGATATCGAGGACTTCCTGTTCAGATTGCATCGGACCGGCACTCACCTTTCCGGCCGCATTGGTGGTGGACGCCGTGTTGGCATCAATAAAGGAATGAACCTTGTTGTATTGTGCAACGAAGTCGGTGATTCCCTTTTCGATCTTCGCTCGATCACTTCCTACGGTCACCGTTCCCGTTCCCGTTTGATGAGCGGTGAACGTCAACCCATTGATTCCCGAGCTTTCACCGGTCACCGTGTTGGTAAAACTTGTTTGAACGCCTCCCCCATTGACCGTGTAGGTGAGAT